>NZ_JSEH01000014.1 GCF_000801335.2 Desulfovibrio sp. TomC | reverse complement strand
AATTCCTGAAGGCATCTGGTACGAATCCATCAGCGCCAAGACCAAGACCCAGGACATCGACAAGCATTGCACATTTAGCAGCGTTGACGAGACCGAGATTCAAACGCTGCAGCAGCGCCTTGCCGAAAAGGCCCCGGCGGAAAAAGCGAAGCAGCTGAAAAAGCAGAAACAGCATATCGACACTCTGGTCCAGGACGCCCAAAAGTATTTGGAGCAATTATCGGACGAGAATTGCCGGTGGATCATTGCTGCCAAGAAGAAGTCGATCCTCAAGAAGACAGCGGCAGATACGGCGGCGGAAAAGGTGTTCTCCAGCAGCGAATTGGAAGGCATCGGGTCTGATATATGGAAAGAGCTTTGGGAAGCGGCCCGGAACTACTCCGTATCGGCTGCCTATAAAGAAGCCGAGTACCCGAATGTCTCTGATGGTTCCCGTTGTGTCCTGTGTCATCAGACCTTGACCCAGGAGGCCAAGAACCGATTGATCTCCTTCGAAAACTTCGTAATGGGTGAGATGCAGAAAGCCGCAACCGAAGCGGCCACGGAATATGAGACTGCCAGTCAAACTATCGATCCGCTACCGACATCGGAGACGCTGAAGACACGTATCGATGCGGCTGGCATCCCACAGGATGAAGTTGCCAGCCAGGTGACCGATTTCTTTGCTCAATTGCAGGCCAGAAAAGATCTACTTCTTGGGATCTACTCCGAAGAAGCCATTCCCGATCCTCTGCTCTCACCGAAATGGATCGAAGAAGCCAACGCCCAGTCGAAAAGCCTCGGTGAACTCGCGGCAAAATATGACGAAGACGCCAAAACCGACAATCGAGAGGAGATCAAGAAGAATCTAAACAGCCTACAGGCCAGAAAGTGGTTGTTTGAGCACCGCACCGCCATTGTTGAAGAAGCCACCAGATTGAAGCTACTGAACCAAATTCAGGAAGCCAAGAAGTCGACCAACACCAAAGCCCTATCCCAGAAGAAAGGGGAACTGGCAGAAGCTTTGATCACGGATGCGTTCGTGCAAAGATTCAACGTGGTGCTCAAGGCCCTGGGCGCGTCTCATGTGAAGGTTGAGCTCGTGAAATCAAAAGTCTCTAAGGGCCGCGTCCTTCATAAACTCCAGCTTCGAGGGGCCTCTCAGCATGGGCTCGCCGATGTTCTGAGCGAGGGAGAAAATCGGATCGTTTCCATTGCAGCATTTTTGGCCGACGTCACCGGCAAGAGCAACCATGCCCCGTTTGTCTTCGACGACCCTATATCCTCACTCGACCAAAGCTATGAGGAGGCCGTGGTTCAAATGCTGATCGAGTTGTCTCAGGACAAGCAGGTCATTGTCTTTACCCACCGCCTGTCCTTGTTGGGTCTCATCCAAGAATACTCGAAAAAAGTTGATCGAGAACCAGAAATCATCTGCATTAGGGCTGAAACATGGGGGGCTGGGGAGCCTGGAGACACTCCACTCTTCGTTAAAAGACCCGATAAAGCATTGAACAGTCTCATTAATGATCGACTTTCCAAAGCAAAGAAACTACTCCAAGAGCATGGCAAAGATGTTTATGAGCCATATGCAAAATCTCTATGCAGCGATTTCAGGATTCTCCTTGAGAGAATGATCGAATTTGAGCTAATGGCCGATATCGTAGGCCGTTACCGAAGGGATATCAACACCAAAAATAAGATCCACAAGCTTGCCCTGATCAGCGAACGAGATTGCCAGTATTTCGATGACTTGATGACGAAATATTCAAGGTATGAGCATTCACAGCCTCTTGATGCTCCGATTCCGCTCCCCGATCCGGATGAGTTTGCAGATGATTTCAATGAGTTGAAGAAGTGGCAAGCGGAATTTAAACAGCGACCAGTCCCATCTGCACGGGATATGCAATGAAGCTCCTTCTCACATCCGACTGGCACATTGGGCGCACTCTTTATGGCAGAAAACGCTACGAGGAGTTCGAATCCTTTCTGACCTAGCTGGCTGAGACAATTCAGAAGAATACAATTGCTGCACTGCTGGTGGCAGGTGATGTCTTTGCCACCAGCGCTCCGAGCAATCGCGCCAGGAACTCTATTACCGTTTTCTGTGCCGGGTATGACCAGCAAGAATGTTCGAGTGGATTCGCTATTCCTGGATGAAGGCTACGGCACCCTGGACGAAGAAGCCCTCGATACTGCTTTAGAAACCCTTGCAGGTTTACAGCAGGACGGCAAGCTGATCGGCGTCATTTCACATGTACTAACCTTGAAGGATCGGATCAGCACACAAATCCAAGTAACACCTCAGACGGGAGGTAGAAGCTATTATTTACGGGCGCGGATGCTCATGTCTAAATTGAGGGTAACATGTGGTAGAAAGAGGAAAATATGTTAAATCTTAAAAAAGAACCATCCTGAACTGTTAGGAGTCTCGTCGACAAGAGCGTAAAACACCACAGCCACGTTGGCTGACGCACCACAGACGCCTTGGCTGTCTGTTGGCGATCTGTTGGCTGATGCGCCAAAAAAATATTGATAACCGTTGGCAGTCGTCAACAAATACTCAGTCCGAAGTTTGTAAGCCGCCAGCTTCAGTTGGTGGTTGTTTAGTGTTTTTCAGAATGCTCTTTGTGCTTCTCCCAGTTTACCATGTAGATCCTGGCCATCTCGTTGTTGCGAATGATCAATAAATTTTCAGCGTTTTTTTCTTCGGCTGCCTTCGTGAAATTGAAAGAGCCAGTGACAACAATGGAGCCATCAATGATCATAACCTTGTTGTGAGCTATGGCGTGTTTGTCGTCGATATACACAGGGATTCCTTCGTTCCTCAAGAAGGTCGCGCCGGTATAGCGTGCCGACCTTTGGCTCTTGTCCAAAATGGCTTCGATTTTCACGCCACGCTTCGCAGCATCCACCAGGGCTTTGGCTATGGGGGCTGACGTGAAGCTGTAAGTCTGGACGAAAATGGTATCCTTGGCCTGGCCGATGGTGGCCACCAACGATTCCTGTGCCCCGCCTCGAGGCGAGAAGAAAACCTGCACAGGAGTATCGTGCAGAGTGAGGTCGTAGGCAAAAGCCGGCAGGCACCATAGCGCAACGATAAAACAAAGAATTGCAAATTTTCTCATCGGTTAGCCCTTAAAAACTGATTCCTATCGCTCTACTCGGACCATAGGCCCTTTTTTTCGTCCCGGCACTGCAATTCCCAGGCGTTCCAGCCGACACATTCCGGGGTGAACTGGTCGCGGCATAGCTTCATGTTCACGCGTGCCAGACAGGCTTTGGCCAAAACGTTGGCAATTTCCTCTTGGCCGACAATTACCCGGGCCACGGCCACCCCATCCTTGCCCTGGCCCATGGGGATTACTTCGGCAACGTTGTCCCATTGGTGGCACCAGAACGTGGTCCTTTTAGTGGCCGCCTCGGCATGTTTCGCACCGGCTTGCGGGACGGCTGTGGCGAACAGGCGAATTCGTTCTATTTGCCCGTCCGGCTTGGCGATGTCCAGGGTCGCTCCATCGACGACCGTGACCACTTTGCCCGAAAAATTTTCGGTCGCGAGGGCTGGCGTCGCTACCATCATCATGGAAAAGAAAATGGAGAAAATGAAAATTTTCAAAAGCAACCTCCGCACTCCACGGCAATAACCATAATATTATGAAATAATACCTAGATAGCGGAGGAACTCCAGTGGTGGGGGAAGTTTCGATGCTCGCTCCGGCTCGGTACTCGGCGAGTACTCGAAAATGGTTGCTGCACATGGACGGCTCCGAATCGGCCGCGAACCTGGTCCCTGTTTTCCCTCCTGGCGTCATTTACCATTTACCAATTTCGACGTCCCCGGGCTGGAGGTGACCGCTTGCGAGAGATTGCGGCATGCCCCAGTCGGCCGTCAACATCGCAAGGTGGCGGCGAGGCGTTTGGGGTTAAGCAGTAAATCCAGCGCGGTGAGGATGTCACGACACGCCACCCGCGATGCCAGGATGGTCTTGACTGCAGCCCCTTCCTCGCCAATGACCGCGATTCCCAAGGCCGCTGCGGCCAGCATGAGGTGATCGTTTTGCCCGTTGCCGATGGCTACCGTCCACTCAACTCCGATGTCCTGGACGCACTTCAGCTTGGCCTTATCCTGCTCCGCCGGGCCAAGAATGGAAAGCTTACACGGCAAACCCTCAAGCTGGCGGTTGACCGTGCCCATGGTGTCGGCAGTGACCACGTGGATCAACAGATGGTGCGGCGGGAGGGCAAGTTCTCTTAATCGTTCAGCGACTCCGGGCACAAGCGTCCCGTCCGTAGCCAGGGTGCCGTTGTAATCAAGCACCAGGTGCCGAACCTCAAGAGAATCTTGGCCGGGTATGGCATACAGCGCCATTGCTGCCTCCGTTGAGATTGCTGATGGCCAAGGTCCTCAATGCCTGTTTCCGGGGCAGTAGCAATTCGGTCCAGCTCCCGGTTGTCCCCTGGCTCCATCGGTGATCACGCGGTGGCTCCACTTTGTGAGCACTCAGTGGCTCCATGGGGGCGGTCCGGACTTCGAAAATGGTGGACGCCAGGTGGCCGGGACCCGAATCGTCAGCCACTTTGGTCCCGATTTGTCACCCCCTGACAGAATTCTCCATTTTCGAGGATGGTTGTCTGGTTAGGCATGTCATCCGTCAAGACAAAAAAAGCCCCAGCACGGGGAGGCGCACTGGGGCTAAGGGGGAGGCCGCATCAGGCCGGGCGGCATCGAATGGTAAACATTGCTATTCGGCTTTGTTCTTGGTCCGCCGCTCCCAAAGCTTCATGTCCTTCATCTTGGTGCGGCGTGCCCGGGTCAAGGATTTACACGCAAGCCCCTGCGACTTTTTATATCCGTATTTTTCCTTATATTCCTCTGGAGTGAGACCATGGGAGGCCAAGTGCTTCTTGGTGATGACCTTGAAGGACTTCCCGCACTCAAGGCAGGTAATTGAGGATTCCTTGATGGCCTTTTTCGGGTCCATGGCCGAGGCGGTAGCATCGGCATCACTGGTGGCGATTTGGCCGGTGCTGAGAGCAGCAATACCCTTGGCGATGGAATTGACCATGCTGACGATTTCATCTTCTGTCATGGGTCGGGCAGTGGCCTGGGCCTTCACAATCTCAAGAGCGCATTGAAGATATTCGTCCATTATGTCCTCACTGGATGGCTTTGTTGCAAAATGAAAAATACTGTCTGAGAAGAATGATCGCAAATTTAAGAAAATTGTCAAGTGCCAAGTGCTATGAAATTTCAATGCGATGCATCTAGAGTGTTCTTCAGAATCATGTGTAATGAAAATTTATGTACAATCAGTTTTATTGTGCGGGAATTTTACTTAATATATAGCGCAGTAAAATGCTTTGACTGATTTGTTTCGCGAAAAGGAAGCGTTGTGATGGTTTTGGAGAAGCTGATCAGGCTTGGATGAAAATCCACTTGGCGGCATCTGAATGCTTGCAAGTCTTTTGAATAGTTAATACTCTGTCGGCACGGGGGTGTAGAATGAACAGAGGCGAACTAATCAAAGAGCTTTCTGAGAAGTATAATCTTGATCCGCAATTTGCTGCCGACTTCGTAATCCATTTTTTTGACTCTATTAAACAAGCTCTGAACGATGGGGGCCGCGTAGAGCTTCGGGGATTCGGTTCATTTGCAGTAAAAAATTATGAAAGCTACACAGGTCGGAACCCAAAAACTGGCATTCAAGTTGAAGTGAAGCCTAAGAAGCTTCCTTTTTTCAGGCCAGGAAGGGAGTTGAAAGAATATCTTAACCGCAAATAGCTTGAAGCAATGGTCTCTGGGAAGGACTCGCGAAAATGGAGAATGCCAGGCCCTGTGGACCCGATGAAAGCCGTTTGCAGGTCCAGTGTTCGCCCCGAAACGACATTTACCATTTTCGCAGGGGGGTCAAATACCTCCGGCCCAGCCGGGGCAATCCTCTTCAAGCGTCACGCCCATGGCGCGTCATATGGCCTGACCTGACCTTGCCTGACCTATTTGCCCACTACTGCGCCAGGGGTGGGCCGCAAAAAATGAACAGAAGGCCGTTTTTGAAACAGTGCTATGTGCGTTTAATGGATTTTCAGAATTCGATTGTAAATTCTGGTATCACAATTTTTCAGAGAAGGCATCTCTTGTGAAATTATCCATTTTGTCTACGCTCTATTCATAAGCTCTTAATCCCATCAAGAAGAACACGTGTTGCTCTACAATCGTCTTCATTGTAAAGTAATACTCTATCTTTGTCGGATGGATCTCGTGACTTAACCCACTTGTCAAACCATTCAATGGAGGCAGCCCCTGATGGATTCTTGTCTCTCCACGAGAAGCCTAGGTATTTAGCAAGCGTCTTGATGGAGTGATCATTGGTGGGCCATTCAGTTTTTTTAGTGACAACGTCAAAATAAAGATCAATTGCGTTCGCAGGGTCAAAAATAATTTCGATATCATTTTGCGAGCAGACATCAGGATACTTTGCCTGAAGCTTTCTCCAGATTGTTCTTTCGTACTTTGAGTAGTAATAGATTGAACATGGTCTGTTGCTTAAAATGAATTCATAGGCCTTTTTGAATTCAGAACGTTCTTCTACACATGATTCGTCTTCCGTGAAAAAACCAACAAATTCTTCAGTCTGGTTGTCAAAACTAGTCCTTTTCACAAACCCATGAAGGTAGCAAAAATCCCTGAGTGGATCGACTTCGATATCAAAGAATAGCTCTGTTGAATGAGCCGGAAAAGAAATTGCTTCTGTCAAATAGGGTTTGGGACTAGGGTCTTTTAAAAGCTGAGCACGTTTTTTGAACTTCAATAGTGAGTCAGGACCAATTCCTGGAAATATTGTCTTTTTGCCTTTTGTGTATGCACTTATGTCGCACTGAGCTAAATCGTCAACAGTATCAATATATAACGCCAGAGAGTCGCGCTTCGAGCGCCCTAGGCCTGGTATTAATGTCAAGTCGTCTAAACGTTTAATTTCAGTTTTACAGGCTTCGTACCATTGGCGTAATTTGCAAATAGCACAACTTGCGGGACGAGGAGTGGTCCGTTTCGCTACGATGTCACGGGCGTTTTGCAGGGACACTTCGTACGTCTCCCAAAGCGTCGCTCCACCTTTGTCAATTGATGTCAACAAATTGTAAGGGATAGTTTGCCTATTTATATCCAAAATAAATGGTTCGTAGCTTTGTGAAAAATTCAATTGGCGTAGAATGTCAGTGTACAGCGCAACCTGTACAGCGTAATGCTTCTTTGGTTTAGAAAGATCTTCATTTCCTTCAAGTCCTGCCCCGGATTTGATGTCACCAGCAATATATCCATATGAGGTTTTACGTAAAAGATCAGGATCGCCAAGCAAATCGTCCTTGCGAATTCTTCCGCCGTGGATCAATGGTACGCCCGACTTGATGGCTTCAATAGTTTTCGTTTCGCGCTCAATTGCCGGAAGATGAGCAAGGTCTAGGCACGGCTCACCTAACTTGCTGACAGTATCACCCTCATGCTCAGCTCCACGCTCCCAGAGGAGTCTGACGAAGGGGCTTACTTCGACCTTGTCCGCAGGGTTGGCAAAGCAGTCCATGTGGACTCTGGTTGGACATTGCACGAGATCGTAAAGCATCGACCCCGTGATTTTTGTGCCTGGATGTTCAGCCATATCTTGTCCTTATTTATAAACCGCTTAGCCTGAAGTTGTGCAATACGTTTATGTTTTGTATAAGAACGAATCGCTGCATCTATAAAATATTCAAATATTGCAAAACAAAGAAACTATGTAGCATTGGCAGTTGGATCAACATATCAATGCAATACAGTAAATTGCAAGTTGAAAATAGTATTGATGTTAGAGGAAAGCGAAAACTGCAGTACATTACGTGTCGGAACTGTTTTTATTTCAAGTCGCCAAAGAGTTAATGGATCCTCCACTTCGAAAATGGTAGACGCCGGATGGTGGCGGACCAGGATCGGGATCGAACCTAGTCCCGCTTCTCCTCGCTGGCGGTGGTTACCATTTTCGACGCCCCTCAATGCGACGAGTGAGGTCGTGGCGACATGTTCAGTGACGCATCCAGTGGCCCCGTCAATCCCGCGTCCGTGGCGTGTCGTTTGCTCCGGCTCAGACCAGGAACACCATCGGGCTGGACCCAAAAACTTTGGCCAATTTCGCTGCCATTTTCTTGCTGATGGGCCTCCGGCCATGCTCAAGGTCTGACACCACGGTCTTCGACACACCCAACCGCTTAGCCAGTTCGACCTGCGTCCACCCCTCACGTGTCCGCCCGCCGCGAACCAATCGGCCAGGATTTCGCGGACCGAATACCTCTTCAGGGCCGTAAGTTTCAGTTTCTTCAATGGTTTGGCGAATAGCGGCTTCAACGGCGTCCGCGACATTGCTTTTAACCCGGATGTGTAGATCAACAAATCCGTCGGTAAGTTGCGCCCTCGTGACTTCCGACATAGAGCACCTCTATTTCATTTTCTTCATTATTTTCGCGCCACACGGCGACGTAAGTTGGTCGTCCGCGCAGAATATGGCAGTGGTGACAACCAGGTCGGCCGGAGATTTTTCCGTAATGGGGCCACCTGGGTAGAACCGGACCGATAGCCTCCAGCTCGGAGGTGAGGAATTCGACAGCATCCCGGACTTTGGGCGGAAGCTTGGCGATGCCCTTTCGCGCCGTGTTCGAAAATCGAATTTTCCAGCCCATGGGAAAGAAATACACTTTTTTTGTGAACTGTCAAAGACGGAAGATGCTGGACGGGAATTCCAGTCGGAGCAGATGTCCAGAATAATGTCCAGGGAGGCGTACCGTGCGATTTCGGCTCTTTGGCGACAGAAAGGCCGCGCAGAGTGTCAACGACCGCCAGAGAGGCGTTTAGGGGCATTGGGGACGCCTAAAAAAGCCTCGCCGGGTCCCATGTGGGACCCGGCGAGGCTGCTACTCGATTTTATTGCAAGTGCTGTCGAAAACCTGTTCCTGCAACCCTACGTGACTTTTGTCAGCTTGCGCCGGTCATTGCGACCAGGCCGATCGCCTTAGCTCCTAGCGAGAAGGTTTTTCCCTTTCGCTTTGTCGGGTCCCGAAGAGAACCTTCGGTGCCGTAACTACTGGCTCTCGTTTAGCCGGGTGTAGAACATCATGTTGTCTTGTGCGCTTTCACGCCGGTTTTCTTTCGACAACTCCACTACGCCAAGTATCTTGTTCTGCTGTTTAGCTTCGGTCTCGCAGTCTTGGTCGTCATTTCGAAGATTGGCGTTTGCCGATCGTCTTTTCAGCCCTTGTGCACCACTGTGGGGGATTTCTGTCGTGGGCGACTCGTTTCGCCATTTATGGAGCAATGTAGTCCATCGGCGTTAACCATCCAGCTTATATTCTGTTGAGCGTTGCCGCCAATCCGAGTCCAGTCAACATTCTCTTCTGCGTCAGTCGTTCTTGGCATAAAATCGTACTGTTTCGCAGTCATGTACGATAAGATAAGTCTTGTCGTAATTCAGGCCGGGGTTATACACCCTGTTTGGCCTTCATTTTTGGCGACTTCATTCGCCAGTTATGGGAGTTGGCATTCGTGACAGTGCTACTCCTGTTAGAGTTAGCCCCGTTTATGGGCTTCCTGTATTTTTAAAGATAAGGGTTTGGACCTCATTGTAAAGAGGATTTATCTAAAATTCTGAAAATTTTGCATTGATCTAGGAATATTGGCGTTTTTTGAAGCGAATAGCCGCCGTGGAATTGCTTGACGGCTCAACTAGGCTTCATTTTTTTAAAATTGCTAATAATACTAAATGCTAGCGGTAGACGGGCACCGGGCGCTGTTCCTGTTCGGCCAGAATTGGTGACGCTGGGCACCCCGGTGAAGCCACCGCCACGGGGTGCACGCCATTACGATTTGTTCTGCCATCATGAATGCACCCCCGGCGTATCTATGCATTGGGATTCTTAAGGGACAGCAGTTTTCAGCATGTGGAATCAGGGCTCGCGGCCCCCTTTCTTTTCACGGTCGGCGGAATCGGTTTTAGTCGGGCTGCCCGGCACCCACCAACGCGCCGCCTCGTTAAGTTCTTCCTCGGTTGGCTCGGCCCGGGTCTTAAGCATCGAAAAGAGTATGGAAGCGATGATGATGCCAGAAGTGATCAGCAGAGCGATCTCAGTGGGCACAATCTTCGCTCCGAACCATGCGTTGACGATCATTTTCGCGCCAACGACCACGAGCACAAGTGACAGGCCGTATTTGAGATAGTGAAAACGATGGATGATACTCACCAGGGCGAAATATAGAGCCCTAAGGCCTAAAATAGCGAATACGTTCGATGTATAGACGATGAATGGGTCTGTGGTGATGGCGAAGATTGCGGGTATAGAGTCTAGAGCGAAGACCAAATCGGTGAATTCTATGACCACCAAAACGATGAGAAGAGGCGTTATGTAGAGCACGCCATCACGTCGGATGATAAATTTGTTGCCTTCGAATCCTGGTGTCACCCTGAAATGACGACGCATAAAAAAATTGATGCGATTTTCATCCAGGTTAGGCTCCTGTCCCACAGTGATCAGCATTTTGACCCCCGTGAATACAAGGAATGCTCCGAAAACGTATATGATCCAATGAAAAGTATCGAGAATCGCCGCGCCAGCAAATATAAGCGAGGCACGCATGACAAGTGCCCCCAGAATGCCCCAAAAAAGAACCTTGTACTGGCAGTCGCGGGGTACGGAAAAATGCAAAAAGACAAGGACGAACACAAAGATATTGTCGATTGAAAGGCTTTTTTCGATAAGATAGCCAGTTATGTACTCCGTTCCGGCTTGTGGACCTAGAAAGTGATAGACACACCCACCGAAGGCTAGGGCCAGCACGACATAACCAAAGCTGAGTAGCAGAGCCTCGCGTACACCGATCTCCCGCCCTTTGCGGTGTAATACGCCAAGATCCAGGGCCAGGAGGATCAAGACCAGCAGATTGAAGCCAATCCACATCCACGCTGTTTCCACTTTTTTTGCCTCCTGATTGTCCCGGGAAGTGCGTTTGCCTCGTTTCGGCAATTTCTCCGCCGAAGCCAAGATAACGCAGGTTTCGTACCGGAGCACCCTTCCTGGGGCTTTTCTATGATTCTACCGGCCTTCTTTAATGTCATCAGTTCCCATAGGCTCGATATTTTGTGGCATTAGAGATGCTGCAATACTGCTTATAAAAGAAGATACTCTTCTTTGGCTTTAATCCGGGGTTGATCTGTGAATAGTTTCAAACATAATGTTTGAAAGTTATAGAAAATTTTAGTCTCGAATTCTGTTATTCGTTGAAACCTAAAAAACATCTTGTTTTAATAGTTTTTCAAAAATTTTACTGTCTCAGCGCCTAAAACAACGACCCAAAGAAGAATTGATATCCCAGTGGCGGCCGCTGATATATCTTTAATTACTTTAATCTTCTCATTTTCGTGTGTTTCGATAAAGTCACACAGGGCTTCAATGGCGCTGTTGAACATTTCGGCAATAAGTACCAAACCTGTGGCCGCCATGACAAGAAGAGCGTCTATCCATTGATGCAGGACAATACAGATCAAAAGCATAAGTATTGAAAGATATACTTTGTAAGCGACACTAAAATCATAACGAATAGCATAACGAAGACCAGAAAGGCAAACCTTAATTTTTCGAATTGGGTGATACCCATATTCTCCCTGTCCGAGAAACTTATTTCGCACGTGTAATTCCTCCTTTACAGATACAACTGGGATTAAATCTTTCCAGCCATTTAGATTTTGGAAGTCATGGGGTCATTTTCTAAATAAAATAACATAGTACAACCCAGCTACGACAATCATAGCTAGAATAAAACCTGCCAGGACATCTGAAACATAGTGAACTTGAAGGTAAATGCGTGAATAACCTACGCAGAATACCAAAAACAGGTTCAAGACAGAAAACGATGTTGCCCATGTTGGCGGAAGGAATTGAAATATAACAAAGGTTAAGGACAAGAAAAAAGAAGTTGCCTGAGCTGTGTGAGCGCTGGGGAATGACCAGTCAGGTGGCATAGCCACAATAAGTCCTTCAGAGGAAGGGCGCGGACGGCGAAATAATAACTTTGCCACATGGACAGAAGCTACAGTAAGTAGCAAGCTTAAACTAATAAAAGTTGATTGGGCATACTTTCCATCCAAAACCAACAGGAAGCAGAGCAACATAGATAATGGCAAAAGAACATATAACGAACCAATCCAGGTGATGGCAGTAAAAAATAAGTCCATAGTGGCTTCCTGGTAGTTATTAAGATCTTTTCAGAAACAACTATATCTCAATAGATTTGTAAACTGTAGCAGTCGTTCTACCTTTTGCATCGGAATTTATTTACACGATGGTTAATGAGCGTTGCTTTAAAGGCAGAGGCTAACAAAAACAATATATCTCATGGTAAGCAAAATTTCATCACTTTAACATAAAATGCACAATTGAAATAGGCCGAGAAATTAATTGTTGTTGTCCATTAATCTTGCAACTCTAGATTAATGGTCTATCCATACATCATTAATACCCCGGCCTTTCTGTTTACAGAGCGTCTTTAGCTATTTCTTCTCGTCGGGATTGTTTGAATCTTTATGGCCATAACCGTGTGCCTCCTTGAAAGCGTGCCATTCGTCATGGTCTATGCCACCAGATTTGTCGACGTCGATGATGACAAATGCCGCTGCTGGGTCGCCATTCGCTTTAAAAAATTCAACGAATTCTTCTTTTACAACAACCTTGTCGCGGTTTTTGTCAATATCTCCAAAGTGGCCGTCATATTTTCCGCCAGCAATAGCAAAAACTGCAATTAGAAGTGCACTCAGGAAAGTTAACACAGCAAATTTTTTCATAATACCTCCGGATAAGTTGATCCCACAAAATACGATTGATTTCGATTCCGTCAACCCTTCTGGGCAATGCATCACGTGGGCAAAATCCGAGACGGTAGACTCTCCATTTTGCCCAATCAAAATTGGTCGCTCCAACTCCGCAGGACCAGCCCACGTGCATTTAGGGCCGTTTGTAGGAGAGCTGGCGCGTGAACCAATTCCAAACTGCTATGTTGTTTCAGTTTACTCCGATTAAGGGTAATTCCTTGTCAATTTTAAAGAACACTAAGAATCTCTTAGATTCTTTGAGTTCAAGTTCTTTGGGATGGCAGCGACGACAAAGGTCATGGAGAAGCGCTGTATCTTCTTCCTCGCGAAGCATGGTCAGGGAGAGACGCTTGCCTTTGTATCCAGGGCCACTCTCCATGAACAAAAAATGGGCCTTCCCATTGCCAAGAACATTTTTATGGCTAAGGCGATCATTCATAACAACAGCCAATGAGCCGTCGTCCATCACGTGTGGTCGTGAATAAACGGCTGCATTCGCTTCACCAGATGCATTTGATGTAGACAGTACGCCAAACCCCTTGGTTTCTTCAAAGTACATTTTCAACTCCTTGGCATCTGTCATTTTACACTCCGATCGGTTGATGGTTGAAAATAGCATTATTGGTGGTATCGCTTGGACTGTCTGTGCTTTTAAAGAGCAAAACGTCAAAATTACCCGACAGGTTCTTTCACTTCAGAAAGTGCCAGAAGATTAGCGCGTCTAGGGATCAATCAGATCTAGAGCACTCATGATTAACTTTTAAAAAACGCGAACTGTCAAACCCAAGCTCTTCTGCTTTTGCCTTGAATTCTTTGAAGGTATTTTCATCAATAGTCTTCGTGCGTGAAAGAATCCAGAGATAGTTTCTGTCTGGTGTTCCAACGAGGACGTGCTGATAGTCTTCGTCTATTGATAGGATGTAATATTTCCCCTTGAATGGTGCCCTGAATTGAACATAAAGCTTGGAGTTGTCTCCTTTATTGATGGGCCATGCTATTGCTGTCGCTGTGACAAGATTGCCATCTCGGTAGCATGAATTTTTTACTTCAACTTTTCCGCTATCTGTAAGCAAATATTCTGCTTTAGTGCATTTGCATCCAGCTTGAAACCAAGCGTAGAACTCGTATACCGAAAACCAAGTGCCCTGGTACCGATTGAGGTCGACGTTTTGGACGGTTTCAAGGGGCATTTCTTTTGCGAATAAATCTCTTATGATATACTTTATGGGTAGTTTCACAAAAGCGACAGTCAGGATTGCTATGCATAAACATATTCCTGCCAACACTATAAATTTAAGCAACAACAGCTCCTTTCACAGGCCAGAGGCCGTGACAATTTGTTCGTTGCGAATATTTCTTAAAATTGTTACAATTTTTGAACCGCAATGACTAACAGTTCGGATAGCGATAGAAATTCCACTAGCCATTTTTTATTTGCTCACTCTTTTGCCACAACAGGCAAAGTGAAATAAAATGTTGAACCTTCGCCTTCACTGCTCTCCACCCAGATGCGTCCACGATGGCCAAGGACGATGCGCCGGACGATAGCAAGTCCCAAGCCTGTGCTACGCTCTCCTTCCGTGCCTTGCTTCGAGACCCTGGTGAAAGGTTGGAAGATTAAGTCGATTTTGTCTTTGGGGATTCCAACACCTTGATCACGAACCTCAACTGTCACAAAATCACCGCTCATAAACATATTCACCACGATTGTAGTGTTTCGCAGTGAATATTTCAACGCGTTTGACAATATATTGTTGAGAACTTGCTCGATTTTTATTGAATCAAAATCTAGCTCAGGAATTACTTCATGCACGTTTAAAATTATTTGGATATGTTTTTTGGCTGCAATAGCTGAATTCAGTTTGACAACCCTCTTAACGAAATTAACGTAATCACATCGAGATAAATCAAGCCCAAGCTTTCCAGCTTCAATCTTTGAAAAGTCCAGCAAATCGTCCAGCAATTTAAGCATGTAATTGCTAGAGTTTTTTATTATGCTTAGAAATTCTTTCTGCTCATCCGTCAAAGACTTAGCTTCATCCATGACAAAATCACTGTAGGCAATAATAGCTCCAATAGGGTTTCTCAGGTCGTGTGCGGCCATTCCTAGAAACTGATTCTTAATGTCGTTAAGTTTTTGCAACTCGCTGTTGTTTTTTTGAAGTTGCCGTGTCATGTTGCTGAGTTCATTGTTTGTTTCAATTAAAGTCTTCTGCAGAGTGAGTACTTCCGTGCCCGAGGCCTCTCCGTAAACATCCACTCCCTCGGTAACTTTAAAAAAACTGAAAAAAAAAGTCCGAGGAAGGTCAGCACAGGTATTAACAGAGGCCGGAACATGGGTCATTTCATTCTGTGCGGCCTGGAGTGGGTCAATGGTCTGTGTGAAAGCAACAAAAATCTCGCTAAAATTCAGGCCAAGCGGATCCGGTTGCAAGGTAGCTTTAGCAAAATTATTTGCTTCTAAAATGCGGCCAGAATTATCTAGCCGCAAGTAGATCATTTCCGCAAAATCATTAAGGAACCTGGCGCTCACATTGTCAACGGATTTAGGTCGCATAAGCATCTGCCTGTATATATCCTTCAAGTTCTGAAAAGGAACGTATTAAATGAACATGTTCAGTTGCCTTCAGAATTTCGCTACCAGAGAAGCTAAATGCTTGTCCCCCGACAATAATTGATAGCTCCGGATGTCGGTCACGGATTTTGCCAATTGCCGTGAGTAGGTTCGGCATATTATCCTGCAAACTTAGAGAAAGGCCGACCATATCTGGTTGATTTGTATCGATGAAGTCCAGAAGGCTCTGGAGTGGAGTATTTGCCCCCAGGAAAATGGTGTCCCAGCCGTTGAGTTCCAGTATATCAGCGACCATTTTCCCGCCGATCTGATGGTATTCGTTCGCGGTGCAGGAGATGACAGCTTTCTTACCGCAGTGGTCCGCCATGAAGATTCTGGGGTAGACCAAGGGGAATAGACTTTCAGTGATTGCCGTTGCCATGTGCTCCACTGCGACGGTGATTTTGTTTGCAGCCCAAAGATCACCAATAGCATACAGCGACTTTTGAAAGTAACTAAGATACAGGGTTTTGATGTCGATGTCAGTTTCCAAAAGACCAAGAATAATTTGCCGGCATGCCCTGCGATCACCGGCAACTAGGCTTTGAAAATAACTATCGTAAAGGTCAGATTCCATGTCGGCTCCATGTGTTTACTGCCGGGACTCAACTCTCTGCGATGGAAGCCACCGCTGCGAGAAAACGCTCCTTATCAACAGGTTTCTGGAACGCCTCGTTAGCACCAAGCCCCTTAGCATACTCAAGAAAGCACCCCCCTGTCATAGTTTTCCCCCCACCTGAAAGGACGATCACTCCCTTAGCGCAATGCGAAGCAACAACATCCATCGACATCTCTAATCCATCTGCCTCTGGCATAAAAACATCAGTAACAACAACATCTGGATGGCTTTTGTGGCATTGCTCAATGCCTATTCTGCCATTGCTGGCCTCTATGACCTCATGCCCCTTGCTGACAAGCCATCGACGCAAAATACATCTATATGTATCGTCATCATCGACAAGAAGAACTACTGCCATGTGATATCCCTCCTGCTAATGTAGCTACTAACTATTGTCTTTCGATAAAAATTGGCTTGCAAGTTCCGGAAGAAATTTAAAAAACATAGATTAAATGTCAGAACGGAATTTTGCATGCTAGAGAGCCTATTTTGAATGTCTGTAATTTTTTTGCCACAGTCATAGTGCTGAAAGGGCGAATTTGTGTTGGTTGGTTTATACTTCTCCGCCCAGAAGATTGTTTATGCTACTTTTTGCAGTATTCTTACGCATATATTGGTTGAATTATTTCGTATTGTAACTGCACAACAATGTATGCATGAAACTTGTCACGACTTCTTCATTGTCACTCTTGCTATCGCATCAATGAGTTCCTGCTTGCTAAACGGCTTGGAAACGTAGTCGTCCATCCCTGCTTCTAGGAATGTTTCGCGGTCTCCTAGCATTGCATGAGCAGTCATTGCTATTATTGGGATATTTGACTTTGAAACAAATTCTGGCGCGCTTCTTATTGATTTGGTCGCAGCGACACCGTCCATGACAGGCATCTGGATATCCATTAAGATTAAATCAAAATCGGATTTGGCAAGTTTCGCCAATGCATTTTTCCCGTCGACAGCCATCGTAGTCTTGCAGCCAAGCTTGTTTAGAGTCTTGCAAGCAACTATTCTGTTTATCTGTTCATCTTCAACGACAAGGATGTTTAAGCCTGGAGATATTTCATTCTCAGTTGTTGGCTTAACGTATTCGTTGTCTGTCCTTGTCGTGGTTGCAAAATTAAACTGTAAAACGACATAAAATGTTGTTCCCTTTCCAATCTCACTATCTATGCAAAGACTTCCACCTAATAGGCTGACAAGTCGTTTGACGATAGCCAGCCCCAGCCCAGCTCCTTGCTTGGATCGAACATATGATCCGTCTACTTGTGTAAATGGTTCCAGAATGTCTTTCTGTCTGTCGTCTGGTATCCCTATCCCAGTGTCGGAAACTGAAATAAATATTCGGCACGATTGTTCCACGGGGCACGGCAGGAGTGATATTTCAACGGAAATACTTCCTTCTGGCGTAAACTTGATGGCATTTCCGACGATGTTGAACAGTATCTGTCTCAACCTTGTTTCATCACCAACGAGGCGGCGGGGAATTTTCTTGTCCAGCGCGACGTTCAAAATCAATCCATGCTCTTTGATGGATAGCAAAAAAACGTCACAAATGGACTGAGTCATCTCTTCGATGTCGAATTCAACTTCGTCAATAATGGTTTGCTTGGCTTCTATCTTTGACAAGTCAAGGATGTCAGACAGCAAGCGTGTCAATCTTTTTGACGACTTAATTGCACCCAGTAGATACTCTTTTTGTTCGTCGCTCGGCTCCGTTTTTTCAAGGAGTTGTAACATGCCAAGTATGCCATTGAGCGGTGTGCGGATTTCGTGGCTCATGTTCGCAAGAAATTCGCTCTTTGCTTTATTTGACGCCTCCGCTTTGTCTTTGGCAGAGATTAACTCTTGTTTGACCGCATCAAGCTCTGTCAGGTCGATGTCTAGACAAAATAGCTCTAAGTCGCCATGCCCTGTTGTTTGCATGACATGGCTTGAATAGACTGGGACGGATGTCCCGTCTTTGCGCATCAGGTTAAGCTCGCCCGCAGGGATGGCCTTACCTTCTTCTGCGTATTGTCGAATTGCTTCAACAACATGAGGACGCATATCGGGTGGAATTATTAGGTCTTCAAGGTGGACACCAATTGCTTCATTTTTCTTGTATCCATAAATTTTTTCACTGGCATTATTCCAGTAGATGACTTTCCTGTCACGATCATAGCCTTGGACAGCCACTGAATCAACGTTGTCGAATAATTTTTTAAAGCGTGCTTCACTTAGCTTGATGGCATTTTCTGCCTGCTTTCGATCAGAAATGAATCTGGCTTGTTGAATATTTTGGTACGCCATTGAAGAGAGTTGTTTGGTCAGGGTAAAAAGAACTTGAGCGATTTGTCTGAAGCTCTCTGGTGTCATGCTGGGAACTTCACGGAAAGCCTCAACCACTTCGTCTTCGTCGGCTCCGATCCGTTTTGCATAGTCGCGCATCTGTTTTTCGTTTTGGCTTGCGTCGCGCACTTGGCCGATCAGCCAGTTGGCAATGTGTCGTCCGCCTACCGAGATACCCGCCCCTGCGTCCCACAGCCCCCCGCTCATGCACGGCCGAATGGTTGGTCCAGAAACGGATAGCTGTCCAAGCATGGCGTCTGATCGAAAACAATTGGCCTGACCTTTTTCAGTTTTGCGAATAATATCGCTACACAGACGGCAAAAGTTACTCGGATTGGTAATGGGCGTTCCATCAGGTCGGGTAATAATAGAGGCTACACGCGTGGCATTGGCAAATTCATCTTGGAGACGCTGGATATCGGTCAGGTTAAACATGTCTTCAAATTGGATGCCCTCGGTGTCCTCGAGGGGGCGTGTAAGCGCCACCATCCGTCTTTCCAGCGCTTCTTCAGTGCGTTTGCTTTCTGTGGTGTCAACGTATATACACATTCCACCAATACAATCTTTATTTAGATCGTAAAGTGGGAAAACATTTGCAACAATGTGGAGTTCTATTCCGTGGTGATCACTAGTAGGGACTTCGATATCTCTGAATATTTTATTCTCTTGAATGCTTCTACCTACGACAGTTGGATGGGATGGATCGTTGTAAAAAACTTCACTTAAACTTTTCCCGCAACATGATTCTACAGAGCCATCAATTTTAAGCATGTCAAGGCAAGCTTGATTCGTTTGAAGGACTCGCTCATCCGTATCAACAAGCAGGTACGGCATGGGTAAACAGCTTAAAACAATCTGGAATAAGCCCTTGTCGTGGATCGGTGTTTGGGCGAAACTATCGAGTTGCGATTTAATTCTCCTGCTTGCCTTTTCGGAATCCGACATATTCTTGCCCGCCGCCTTGGGTTTTCCACTTTGTATCAATCATATCAGAGTCAATGGTCTAGCGGAAGGGGGTGGCGTCAGCTTTTTGCTAAGTGATCATGATAACAGCGCCGGTATGCCAGGCAGTCCTCTGGCTGCCTTTCGAGAACTGTGAACCAGCACAATGGTGTTTAGGTACGGGGCAATTGTCGGTGGGAAGGTTGTCGAGCCGGAGGTGATTGACCCCGGCGGCTCGGACTTCGCAATGGTGCCAACGGATCGATGAAGCCCAGTCCGGGAGCCCTACGGTTTCCTTGAATGGACAAAAAAAGCACGCGCAAATGAATCAGGTCACCAGACAACCAGACTCTGTCGATAGCGGTGCCAACAGGAACAAGCCTATGACCGTGCTGGTAGGATTCACCCGACATCCTCCACGAGGGGCCACTCGCCTATCACCCCTGGAGCCACCAGAGACTGAGAGAGATCTAATCTTATCTCCCTTTCGAAAATGGACAAATTGCCAGCGGCTGCCCAATTTTGGACCAAGTGAAGACTCTATTAGGGTCCCGTTGGAATCGTACTCATGGTTATGAAGCAAGTGGCAGCGTCACAGCTAATTGGTTCAATTTGTCAAGGTAAAGTGGTAAATTTGAAAGTCTTACCCTGGGATTTTTAGCATCGAACTCTGAAAAATAGGGGGAAAGTGGTAAAAGTCACGTCTTTGTCGGCGCTCTATAAATCTCGCTTTGGAGCTAATTCCAGGTAGTGGAGCGAGTGACTTGCCCATTTGCCCAGCTTTTTAAGGATGGCATGGGATTTAGCATTTCAGCCCATCATGTATCACTTCCTGAACGATTTATCAGCTAAGATTTGCCATCCCTCGCTGCAAAAAGCCGAATATCAATGTTTAGCAAACACTACACCACCGAAGAATCGTGGAGTACTAGCTTAAATCTGAGATGAATATGGCGATCATGGAGATGAAATTTAGATTCTAACAAATGGTTTATTATTAGACAATAGTCGGTAGTGTCTCGATGAATTGGATGCAATTGCGTCCTTTATCTTTAGCCAGGTATAGTGCTTGATCTGCCAAGTGTAACAGGTCATCGGATGTGCATGTTGCGTCTGGCGTGGCCACCATGTAACCGATGCTCACCGTTACTACCCCAAATGGAGAATCTTCATGTGGCAGTGCTTGATCGAGTATTGACTGTCGAAGGCTCTGGGCTATGGACTCGGCTTGCTCCTTGTTGGTATAGGGGCAAATAAGACAGAACTCCTCTCCACCGAAGCGGGCCGCTACGTCACCGGCACGCCGGGCATGGTTCTGCAGGATTGAACCTACTTGCTGCAAACATGCGTCCCCGGCCTGATGCCCGTACCGATCATTGTATTGCTTGAAATAGTCCAGGTCGAGGACGAGCAAAGCCAGAGGTTTGCCACCGTGACCGGCACGGGCCCACTCCGAAGTCAACGCTTGGTCAAAACGACGGCGGTTGAAAAGGCCTGTAAGAGGGTCACGAACGGAAAGCTCCTGCAGCTTCGCATTGGCAATTTCCAGTTCTGCGGCCTTCTGCTCCACCAAGGCCAGGGCCTGCTCAACACGGATGTTGCTGGCATGCAAGGCGGATTCCCTCTCTCGGGCCTCAATTGCGGTTTCCCGAAATAGATGAAGTGCTGCGCCCAGTCGCCCCAACTCGCTGCAACCAGCCGGAGGCAGGGAGACATCCATGTGCCCTGCAGCCACATTCTGCATCGCCGTGCTCAACCATGAAAGCCTGGCTATGACATGGCGGTCTATTTGAAAATGCATCAAAAGCGCAACGCCAACAAAGCCCAGCCCGGTAGTTATAACTAGAAACAGAAAGTAGCGCCGACGCGTAACGTCTACCTCAAGTCCAGTCCGGCTCACCGCATCGAGTCCGCTGCGTACCATATTGTCAGTCGCTGCATCGACCCGTTCCAATATTTGTTCGTTCACGTGATTCAGCGCTAGGCTCTCCTCATTCAGTCGCAGCTCTCGCCCCCGTAGGCGTATAAGACCGTCTTCTCCACGAACAAGTCGTTTTAAATCTGCAAATGGCTGCGCCAATTCCCGTGACAAGCCCCCAGGGAACCGGTCGAGAGTTATTTCGATAGACTCCAGAGATGCGTTTAGCACCTGCAGAGAGAGGTTCAAGGTCGGCAACGTTGCATCTTGGCTTGCAGCAAGCAGACGACCGTTGACCGCCTCTATTTCCCCATAGAACCTAGCCACCGGCAACAATATTGTGAGTTGGTTAGCCATGTTCGCAATTCGATCGACCGGCGGGGAAGGCTGGGACATCAGACTGTGAATTACATCGCTGTCCCCCTCGAGAATGCGAACACGATAAGTTAAGTGCTGCTGGAAAGCCAAAAGATTGGCCAACAGCATCTCCCTGGCCCCTCGCTGTAACAGCCTCAACCTGATGCGTTCATCCACAATGTCCCGCATTCGCTGCAGATTATCAGTCAGTTCAGACAAGAGGCTCCCGAGCTCCTCGTTCGTGCCCTCCGCAGCCCCCTGCAAGCTGGCTTGGGATTGTTTGAGGGTCTTTAGGGCCGTGTCGACGCGGTGAAAGGCGACCTCCCGTTCGTTCGCTGTCGAGAGAAAAGCCAAGGGGATACCAGATGCCCCGAGGGCTTCGGCAGCCCGGGCAACCCGGAAAGTATTGACCGTGGCCGGAAGCTGAACTTCCAAAATCTCACCGACCGAAGATATGACCGAGGAAGATACGAACAAGGCCGCGAGAACAGCCAGGGCCATCACCCCGCTCATGGCCCCGAATCCGAGGATCAGACTCGATCTGATGCTTAGCCGCGCCAGGAAAGACCCGGCGTCCTCGAATTGGCATCTGTCGTGATCGACTTGCACGGGTTCAGTCCAACGGGGCACGCTTCCCATCCTTCCAGCTATGCCAAGCAAACGCAGGATAGGCCGTACGTATATCGCCCTTCCCGTCGAAAGTGACCTCTCCCAAAATGGTCAGGACAGGCTCACTACGTACGGCTGCAGCAATCTGTTCTGCATCGAAGGACTTGGCCCTCATGACACCCTCGATCCAGACTTGTGTCGCAGCGTAGGCCAACAACGTGTAGCCAACTGGCTCTTGCCCCATAGCTTTGATGGTTTCTATTGCCGAGGCTGCTGTTGGTAACTGCGTAGCCTCGGGGGGAAATGTGAACGGAACTCCCTCCGCAGCTTGGCCGGCTGTTTGGAGAAAGACCCCTGACACAAGCGTATCACTACTGATCACGGCAAATGTTGCCTCCATCTGCCGGGCTTGACGAAGAAATATCCCGCAATCCAACCCTCCACCGACCAGATAGAGCACCTCTACATTTTGCTGCATAAGCGCAGCAATTTCTTTGGCATAGGAAGAGGCTGAAGGAGAGGCCTGAACTCTTGCCACCGGTGTAATGCCTCGTTGTTCCAGGGCTGCGATGGCCGTTTGAGTTAGTCCCTCCGAATATTCGCTGGGGAAGAACAGCACCCCAACCCTCTGGCCCGCATGGCGTTCTGAAATACGCTGGGCCGCCATCTTTCCCTGCAGGTCGTCCCTGCCGATCATACGAAAAAGAGTTGAAATACCCATCTCCGTAACCTTAGGATTGGTGGATGCAGGTGTAATCTGAAGTATCTTATGCTTGGCATAGATGGGAGCCGATATAATTGTGGCCCCGGAACAGGAGTGCCCTATGACTACAGAAGGAGGATTCTCGGCAAGCTTCATCGCCACACCCTCTGCAATTGACTTCGTACAACTGTCATCGAAGAGGTCAATATTAACTTTGTGACCTAGCAATGTATTGCCATTTATATCCTTCAATGCAGCGCGGACCCCAACGCTGTATTGAATGCCGACAGAATTGCTGGTCCCGACCATCGGACCAACGACAGCAACAACAACATCATCCGCTGCCAATAGGCGACAAGGAGACGTCAGCATCATGACAATCAACGCAAGGTACAGTGAAAAATCTAGACAGCCATTTCTAACTCTGCGCAAAAAAAAGCCACCGGCATTCAGCTCTATAGGGACCCTGTGACTCAATAAGCCTGTTTCTGCGCCTTTTCGTGCATCAGGGGCGGCCAAGATTGCCGACGGCGAGAAACGGGGTAGCGGTTGACGAGGAGCCCAACATTCTCTTGTATTCCATCTCTTTTGCCGCTGCATCATTGAACCTTTTCCTTCATGCGAATAACTCTCTCGATAACCTCAACCATCGCCGCCTTATCCACAGGCTTCGAAATATAATCGTCCATGCCCGCCGCTAAAAATGATTCTTTGTCTCCAGTCATTGCGTATGCGGTCATCGCGACGATTGGGATGCTCGACTTTGCTCCAAGATTGCTTGACCCTCTGATTGCCTTTGTAGCTTCTACCCCGTCCATAATAGGCATCTGGATATCCATAAGGATCAAGTCGAAGTCCTCTTCAGTCAATCGCTGCAACGCTTCCTGTCCATTCTTGGCGGCAGTGACTAAGTAGCCGGATTTCTCAAGCGTCCGCTTGGCAGTAATGAGGCTGACGGAATCATCCTCAGCGATGAGTATGCGCCAAGAGGCTTCGGCAACTGGAGTGGTAACACGAACGTCCTGGTCATTCTGACCCTGGCCACCGCTGGGGAGCTTGAACGGAAGAGATACGTAAATGGTCGTACCCTCACCTAATGTACTCTCTATCGCTACGTCACCACCCAAGAGCTTAACCAAGCGACGAACGATTGAAAGCCCCAGGCCTGCCCCCTGAAATCGCCTCGTATACGTACCTTCTGCCTGGACAAATGGTTCAAAAACAGACTTAATACACTCCTCGGAAATGCCTATCCCCGTATCACTGACTGTGATTAACACACGTACAACAGAATTTCCGAGACTCACCAACAAAGAAGCATCAATCCGAACTTCTCCTTTATCGGTAAATTTAATCGCGTTTCCAACAAGGTTGAACAGGATTTGTCGAAGCCGAACCTCGTCCCCAATCAAGACCAAGGGCAAATCCTCGTTCCAACCGAACTCCAAAAAGAGTCCTTTCCTACGTGCCTCCATGTCAAACAGTTCATATATGGAATCGCGCATCTTCTTGATGTCGAATTCTATGTCAACAATATCCATCCTGCCGGCTTCAATCCTTGAGATATCAAGGATATCAGAGAGAAGCCGGGTCAGTCGATTTGTGGACCGAATCGCACCCGCTAGATACTCTTTCTGTTCATCATTCGGATCAGTAGTCTTAAGTAATTGAAGCATGCCGAGAATTCCATTGAGTGGGGTGCGAATTTCATGGCTCATGTTTGCTAGGAATTCGCTCTTAGCGCGGCTGGCTGCTTCGGCTTGGTCCTTAGCCAGTAGGGTGTCATTTTCCGCTCTATTACGCTCGGTCACATCTCGGAACACGCCCAGAATGAGCCTGTGTTCCTTTATTTCAAATGTGCTGGCAGTAACTTCCACAGCCCGCACGTCACCGCCAGAGGACAAGAGCCTGATTTCCTGTTTAAGCATTGGATCAGTTGTCACACGCTTGAAGTCTTCGGTCACGCCCTCGACTTGGAGAGTCCCCGGCGGATGCAGATCACGTTGAGGCAAACCGATAAGTTGCTCCCTATTACGCCCAAAAAATCTCTCCGCAGCGGGGTTGCACTCTACCAGAATACCCGTTTCCCTAATGGCTACCAGCACGGGATCACTTACAGCAGAGAACAATGCACGAAAACGCTCTTCGCTCTCGCGCAGCGCCTCTTCAGCTTGACTGCGCTCAGTTATATCAATGTTAATGCCCAGAATCCCCAGGATATCACCACCTTGACGAATAGGTGCGACAATGGCGTGGTAATGTCGTAAATCACCTCCAGGGCTGGCATATGCACAATCTTCGTCAACCACATCCCCTCGCAACACCCGATCGTTAATGGGCATCCATGATTGGAGGTATTCTTGTTCAACTTGAGCATCATCAATGGCCGTTTTCGTAAGGTCTCCCCACAGCCGAACGGACTCATCGCTTTGCATAATCATGCGCTGGCTTGTGTCACGCGCCCAAAAATCAAAGGGGAGGTTACGCAGCATCGCCCCTAGCAAGGCGTCTTTGCGGGCTAAGGCATCTTCCGCATGCTTTCGATCGGTGATATCGGAAAAAATGCAGTGGGTACGCATGAAGTTGCCATCGCGGTCAGTCTGCACCCGGCCGTTGAAACTCACAATAATTCGTCCACCATTGATGCGGAGCATCTCGAACTCCACCCCGTCGATGACACAGGCTTGCTTGAACATGGGGAAGTTGATGTCGAAGTGTTCTTTGAAGCCGGGCGCAAGGAAATCCCCGAACCACTTCCCAACTACATCGTCCTTGGCGGCATAGCCCAGGGCCTCCAGCCACTTCCTGTTCACGTCCAGGAACCGTCCGTTTTCGTCCAGGGACTGATAGGCCAGAGGCGCATTTTCAAACAGGCTACGAAAACGCTTCTCGCTCTCGCGCAGGGATTCTTCGTTACGTATACGGTCTGTGATGTCGTCGAGAATGCCGACGACACCAGCAGGGGAGCCGTCTTTGCCGGGAAATACGGCCTTTGTGATCATCAAGGTGCGAAGGCCCAGAGCAGTAGGCATTACATGTTGGTAGCGCTGCATGTCACCTAAATTCGAAAGTTCCTGGTCGCGCTGCACGAACACTTGCCCATGCTCCTGGGAGAAAGCTTCTGTGGGGAGCCTGCCGACAAAGTCCTGCTCTGGTTTCCCCATGAGGGTTTCAAAGGCCGGGTTGACGCCGAGATAGCGACCCTGAATATCCTTGTAGAACAGCGGGGCGGGCATGGCCCGCATGAGCGTCTCCACGAAGTTCAACTGGCCCTGGTACAAAGCCTCGGCTACCTTGCGGCGCGACACATTCAGGGCAAGAAATATCGATAAGAGAAGCAGGCAAAGGCCGACCGCGCCACCAGTCAAAAACAGGATCTTGTTGACGGCGTAAAAAGAGACAGGGGCATTTAATATCACCGCGCCCTCAGGCAGCAGGCTCTCGGACATCCCAAAACGTGTGAAGGCAAGACTGTCCGCGATAGTGACATTGTTCTCCTGGCTGACCACGGGAATGTCATCCGCCCGTTCACCCTTCAGGATTCGACTCGCCATTACTGCCGCCGTCTCCCCTTGAGACCTACCGGAAACCACCACGCCCGCTGCCGGGCCGTGGCCCATCCAGAAATCCCACGTGACAAATAAAGGGACAGCACAAGCCCGGCTAAGCCTCTGGCTAGCCGCTTGAGCGGAGAGCACTCCATTCTCATCCAGGGGCCGAACCATAGGCAGCACGACCCATTCCGGACTAAGCCCAGCCAAGCGAGCCTCAAGCTTGTAAATGTCCGTCTCCTCCAAGACTTCAATCTCCACACGGCCTGAAAGGCGCGATAATTGCGCCTGAAGAAGTGAGAGGTTCGCCTTGCACGTCGGTGTATCCTCAGCAAGGACGAGCAACTTGCTCGCCATGGGGCGCAGCTTGCTCGCCAAGACTATGGTCTCGTAAAAGGAGGGTATCTCCGCCACCCCAGTGATGTTCGATTGCCCGCGCAGCATGTCTTGAGTGAAGTTGTTGATGCCGCAAAACACTACGGGGGCGTTCCCGGCAATTGACTCGCGATGATCCAACAGAAAATCCAAGGCTGCATTGTCAGAAACAAGGACCATGTCGAACGGCTTGCCTGCAGACATGTTGACTATCTGCTGTTGCAACAGTTCCTTGTTTTTGCGCAAGGCCTTGGGGTCTGTTATGCGCGCCACGTCTAGGTATTTGACATCAACTTCCAGGGGAAACCCGCTTCGGGCTAGAGTGGCTGAGAAAGCCGCCTGGATGTCATCTGTCCAGGATAATCCCTGATGATAACTATGGAGGATAAGCACGCGATGTGGGCCACCAAAGGCCTCGGCCATCATTGGTGTGGACAAAAGAAAAAGCACACAGACCAAAACCAAGCGCATGTGGAGAAAAGCAGTGCGCGTAACGCATGTGACCGTGCCCATGTCTCCTCCATCCGCAGTACAGTAGTCAAGTTTGCATATATATATCACGGTTCTCGCGATCGTACCAATATAATATCCCATCGGTTAGTTTTGTCCGGCTAAGCAGAGATTAATAAATATATAGAATTGTTGATTTTTTATTTTTACCTGTGATGAGCAGAGATTTAGCATCTGATTTTTGCTGCGGCCATATTTGCAATATCACCTTTGTAGCCTGCCGATAAGTTTCATAAATTCATGTGGTTGCCTGAAAATCGCTGGCGCATAGGGGTGTCATTTGGCCCAGTGGGCGAGGACGGGGCAGGACCAGGAAACCAACCAGCCCCGGTAAAATAACAGCACCTGCGACTCCATGGGGCAGTTCCTGCGGATTTTCCTACATCAGCCTCGGACAAGATTTCCGTCAGCAGGAAACGGGGCTGATTTTTTCAGGGGATGCACCAGAAACAATGGTATGGACCGCGCCCTGCTCAGCGTCAATTACCCCTGGGCACTGACGACAACTATTCTTGTGCACGCACCTCGGCTTCAGCCAAGCGATCTTCGGGTATGGGGTCAACCCGCGTCCGTGGTCATTGCCGCGAAGCTGCGTATCGCCGGACAAGCTCATGGCCGATGGCACACAGCAGGTGCGTTTTTCCGCGTCCCGGCAGGCCAAAGGCTACGATGTTTTCCGCTCGTCCCAGGAAGGGCGATGTACTGGTGACGCTGGGCACCCCGGTGGAGCCACGAGGCGCACGACAGTGCTATTCAGGTTTGCCGGCCACGCTCGTGGAAATCACGGCCATCTCCATTTCGAAAATGGACAAATTGCCAGCGGCTGCCCAATTTTGGACCAGGTTCCGAGTCTTTTGGGGTCCCGTTGGAATCGCACTCATGGTTATGAAGCAAGTGGCAGCTTAACAGCTAATTGGTTCGATTTGTCAAGGTAAAGTGGTAAATTTAAAACTCTTACCCTGGGATTTTTAGCAACGCCCCCTAGAAACTTAGCGGCAAGTGGTAAACAGCGGATTCAGCCACGCGACAGTCGCCATGCCATGCTTCAAAAAATCCGGGCATCCATTTCCCCGGGTTGACCGAATTGACCGATTCCAAAGTGTGGCCAGGAAAGTTTGTCGCGCTTCCCTTCGGCTCTTCGCATCACAACCTCTCAAATTTGAGAATAGCACTATTCGTATTTCCGGGATTGCTCAGGACATGCTGCTCAAAGTATGTTTATGGTAATTTTAGGCATGATCGGTAATCAATATATTAATGTGTCAAATGAAATCAATAAATAAATTGAAAATATAGTTTGTTCAAAAAATAATATAAAATTAATCTTCAAGTGTTTAATAAATTGAAAATTTTGAAAGGTCTTTTGCCGGAACCTCGTGTTTATTGATTTGACAGACATAGGAAAATCTATTAAGCTTCTTTTCAGGTTGAGGGGTAATTTTTCAAAGAATAAATAACATGGAAAAGTGAGGTAAAATTATGAGTAAGACTAAAATCGATTGGACTGATTGCACATGGAATCCTACAACAGGATGCACAAAGATAAGTTCAGGTTGTGCCAATTGCTATGCTGAAATAATGGCGAAAAGATGCAAGCTGATGGGCTTGGAAAAATATCGCAACGGATTTGATCTGACACTGCATCCCGACATGTTGGATAAGAAGTTAAGTTACCGAGATCCTAAGATGATATTCGTTAACTCTATGTCAGATATGTTTCACAAAGACATTCCTTTTGGATTTATTGATAAAGTCTTTGCGTATATGCGACGCGCTCCTCAACATATTTTCCAAGTGTTGACAAAACGAGGCGATCGACTGGAAGAATTGTCCCCCCATTTGTTTTGGCATGACAACATCTGGATGGGAGTGACGGTAGAGGGGGAGCAAACCATAAAACGAATTGATAATTTACGTACAACTCCAGCGATTGTGCGATTTGTATCTATTGAACCACTTCTTGGTCCTCTTCCAGATCTGAACCTCGATGGCATCCATTGGGTTATCGTCGGCGGCGAGTCAGGTCCTCGTGCACGTCAGATGGACTTAGATTGGGTGCGCCCAATTCGCGACAAGTGTATAGAGATGAATATTCCGTTCTTTTTTAAGCAGAAAGGTGGGTTCCGGAAGGAGGAAGGTTATAATGTTCTTGATGGACAAATTTGGCATCAGTTTCCATTGAACCATATAAAGTAAACACAAGTCTAATTCTAAAATGGGAGTATTCATAAAGAATACTCCCATTTTAAACTTTCATAAGTAGTTTCATGTTGTCATGAAAAAGGAAATTCCAAAATGGAAAGTGCAAAAATTACTTTCAAAGCGCAGCTTGTGGAAAGAGCGCCATACAGCACATTGATTGGAACTGATTATATTGACTTTTTGGAAAGTAACTTAAGCGAATTGTATCAAGGTAACATTGGAATATATTTATCTCGTGAAGTACAGATTGAAAATCAAAAATTATACTTCCCGTTTATTGACATAGATCCATTTTTGAATAAAGAAAACAATACTGAATGTGAATTGATAACTGATTCAATTCTCCGCACTAAAATATTGATCCAATCATTTTCAGAGCTCAGCATCCTTGGTTGTTTTAAATTTATCGCAACAGGTGGATATGGTTTTAGAGCAATATCTAGTATGCTTCTTAACAAAGAAAATTACAACGGGTTCGTTGATCTTGTCAAAAATGAATTAAAAAGTTGTATTATCGATTTCCAGCCTACAGAAGTAACAACACAGCCGTATCAAGTATTTGCCCGTAAGGACAATCCATTTCAAAATCATAGAACTTTAATTGGTAGACATTCTGTCCTTGTTGAGAGTGATATAATCATGGGTGAATTCACCTCCGATGACTATCGTTCTGTCACGGGTGGAGAGTTGAATCCATATTATTACATTGATGCCGCCAAGCAATTAATGGATTTTCGCATTGTTTCAGACATTTCCTCACTCGGCGAATTTGGCCATAAAATACAACGCTATAGTGAATTGCGTAAGGGCAATGCTGTTGATAGTATAAATTTTTTTGATATATCAAAAAATGTCAAGGCAATATCGGCAGACAAGACCCTCGAAATGCTTAACAATCATGGATATTTTTTCAAAGAAATGGATAAAGCCACCGGGAAGTTTTACACATTCAAAAACAAAATATGCCCGGTTTGTGGATCTTCCAATAGCAATGCATACATTAAGCCGCCGTATTTTCGGCTGAAATGTTTTAGGTCATCATGTCCTGCAAATATTACCCATGGCGGATTGCCATTGCCAGAATGGTCTGGCTTACTTTTACAGAAAGAATATAACAGTTCGCACCGTTTGCTTTCCGCTATCCCAGCCCAAAAAATGACACTTGCCGATGCGCAGCAATCCATCAAAGCACACTTAAACTCAAACAGCGATGTTTTCTTGAGGGTTACCCCAGGCTCGGGCAAAACGCACTTGGCGTTGGAGTATGCCTGTTCGCAGGCTTCACTCGGCAAAAAAATTATATACAGTACTTATAACGTCGCGCAACTTGATGAAATCTATAATGTTGCCAAGCAGATTTTAAATGGTGAAGATAAAATATATCGTCTGAACACCCAAGAATCATTTTGTAGATTCAAGGACAATTACCGAGCAGTGGTGGATATTGGATACTCTACGTCAACATTGCTTTGTAAATGTTGCCAAGAAAAAGATAATTGCGAGTATTACACTGAACGAAGTCAAATGCATTCAGGAGTTTATTTCGTAACACACAACATGCTTTCAGAACTCAATACAGGAGTATTTAATGCGGATATAATAATAATTGACGAAAGCATTTTGCCATTAGCATTGAACGACAGCGAAAGCTTTGCCGATGCAGACTTAAGATCGTTACATGCGGTAGTGGAAAACACTCACTCGGTGATAATAAATGAAATCTTAAAAACTCTTACTGAAATATACAGCCGCAAGTCTAGTGCATACCATCAGATCCTCCTTACTAAAAACTATCATGAAACTTATCATGACAATTTATTGGATTTAGTCAGCGCCAAATTGAGCATGGAAAGTAAAGAGTTGATTTCTGCTATTGCTGAAATTGTTGCAAAGCTCAAGCTCAAGTATAATGATCTCTACGCTTCTAGAATAAACTACAATGTTATTAAATGGTTGTCTGGTTTTATAGAAGACGACGTGATTTCGCACGTGTCGTTTGAAAGCAATGGAATAATAAAATTTTGCATTAAGTATATTAAAAAGCCACTTGAGTTTGACGGCAGATACATTTTATTAGATGCCACAGGTAGCAGCATAATTGTAGACAATATTTGCAATAAGCCAATTCCATTTCTAAATATTGACATTGAATGGACGTGCAACTCTTTGTTTTTAGAAAAAACCATTAAAAAAAGTACAGATGTCGAGGAAGGTGAAATTGAAGAAATAATCAAAACTGGTTTGTCGCATTTCAAACAAGACAAAATACTGGTTGTTTCATTTAAAAGCAATGGTGGAAAATTGCTGAATAAATGCAGAGCAATCAAACCAAATATCCAGTTTGAGTTCTACAACTTCTTCGGCCAAAAAGGGACAAATCAATTTAAAGAGTTTGGTGCCATCTTCGTTTTTGGTCTCCCCTTCCCGAATATTAACGCCGCCTGGCAGGATGCCCATATTTTGTTTCCAGGGGTGGAACAAGACGGCCTGCGTGACAGTTGGGCATATATGGGCATGGAGAATGAACTTCTTCAAATTGTCCACAGAACTAGACCCGTACTTAAGGACAACCAGCCTGTAGAGCTGGTTGTCGCGGGCAATTGCTATCCATCTTCACTTCCAGGTCCATCTCAAACAATATCTTTCAAGCGGAGAGAAGATCCCGTAGGAACGGCTATCGCTCGGTTACGTAAATTTATCGATTATTTTGGATTTTATGATATTATATTGGAATATATAGCTGGGATAGCTACAACAGATTCTGAAACAAAAGCCACTCAACTTCGTAAGTCGGTATTTGATAAACTAGGTGAAGTAGTTGAGCAATATAAAGCTCAGTCTTTGTCAGCCGGGCCTGATTATGGGGGGACAGAAGTTACTAGTACTTGTCCTCGAAGCATATCTAGTACCTACAATTTAATTTCACATTTACTTGTACAATTAAAAAAATTTAAAATCATTGATTCCGAAGGAGAAGCTCAGTCTAGTACCATTATATATACTATAATGGAAATAGACTCGGCTATCGATTGCAATTTAATGCTTTTCGAAAATGATCAAAATGATCAATTTGACATCAATAAAATGAAATTGATCATATTAAAATTGATCACTTTGTACTTTTATTTAAGTGAAACCAAATGGGAAGTTAATCTCCCTATGCACTTTGTACACAAAAACCAGGCCCGGGATTTTCGGACTCAGCTCAAGGACGAGTTTGAGTACATGGACAAGTACAAAATAACATCTTTATATTCTAAATTTAGAAAAATTGATGGTATGGAAATTGATTCAAATGGATTGTATTTTTATAATACACTTTCAGAACTTGGTTTGGTAGATGTAAAAATAGCAAAATCGTATGCTGTAAATAAAAGTGAAAATTTTATTGATTCAGAGTTTAATGTTATAATCGTATATTTTGTGGGCAATATTGTTCATCTGCTTTCAAAAAACGAATTTGTAACAATCGAATCGAATGAAAGAATTGACAACAATTTTTTTCATGAATACAATTGTATAGTGACAAACGATGGTCAAGCATGTTTTAAATTAAGCAAAATTGAAATTACAACTAGTATTCATGACGTAATGATCGTTGACAAACTGTTGAACAATAGTAAAAAATACTTGAAGCCAAACAGTGTTAAAAATTTACTTCAAAAATTTAATTCAGAGTTTCAGAGTGAAGGCGGTTTTAAAGTTTGCAAAACAATTTTTAAAGTATATCAAATGCAAATTGACTTGATAGTCAGCAAAAAAATTATTTATATTTACCAACTTGAGTGCCAAATGCTGCATTTGCACTCAATAATTGGTCGCAATGGATTTACAGTTGATGCTGATAAATTGAATGGTATAATAAAAGCTAATGGAGAAAATGGTAATAATTGTTTGAATATTGAGAAAAATAATAGAATTTTGTCTGAGGCGGCCTTCAGTAAGATATTTGTCTCTGAGGCTAACCTCTCAGAGACAATTACCGGAAGAATAGGATTTAAATACCTTTCGAAAATGGATAAAAAATATAGATCTGAATTCAAACCGAAATTTGGTTGTGTTTTACTTTGCTTTGACATCAAATACTTTGAACCAACAATTATTTGCAGTTTTTCAGGGGAGCCTTATGGATTAGAATTATTAAACTCGGGAAAAGATCTTTACTCGGAAGTCGCAAGTCAGATTTCAAAAAAAATAATGGACGAGCGTTTAAATAACAGATGGTTTGGCAAGGTATTGTTTAATATTGCAATAAATGGAGGTGGTGAGTATGCGCTTGTTTCTCGGTGCTTTGACAGTAATTTTCAAATTGAACGCCAAGAGGCAGGCCAAATATTTCAATATTTCAGAGACATGTTTCCAGGTATATTTCAATTTCACCGTGCGATCATTGACAAAGCAAGACAGCACGGGAAAATATGTACAAAATACCATCGTATATTGCTTGTAGGTAATGAAGACAAGGATTCAACCATCTCTAATTTTGTTGTACAAGGGTCAGCAGCTGACGCTTTTAAACGATTGCTGCTGAAAGTTAATGGTTTACTGATTCATCCAGAGGAAGATATTTTACTCCACCATTACGATGCAGTTTATATCCAGGTGCCGGAGCATGGTGCCAGAAACCGAATGGACGAACTGAAGGCGGCCATGGAGGATAGCTTATCGTTGGACTTTGGCAACGTCCGCTTCTCGGTTGCGGCATCGATGCGCAGATCCTGGGCCGAAGAGGATACCATTGTGCAGGTTTAGCTACATGGATTTTCCCAGATTTGACCGGTTTGGCCAGTAATTTGTGGGCAAGTGCTATTTCGACACAGAAGGCCGCTGGCTGCGTTTTGCCGGTCATGGTGACCTTTGCCCTCCCTCTTCCTTCAAACGCCGCGTATACGCCAAATTTGAGGCATAAAGAAGCTCGGCTTGAACCGAGTATAAATTATAGAGCGGTTATTGATTGTTGCTATTGTTAAAGTAAAGGCCCGAAAGTGAATTTTGTTTTCTTGAAAAAAACTATTGTAAAATATTTTGAGAAAAAAATGAAAAGTAAAAAATTATATAATTTAATATTGAAAGCTGGTTCAATTAAGCATGACATTGATATATTAAGTGATACACCACAAAAATGTTTAGTAAACTTGAATAAAATTTTCAGACTAAAACTTATACTAATAAAAAATAAAGATATTATCCCAGATCCAGCCTCGAGACCAATTGACCAAGGGTATGCCAAACAAGAACAACGTCGAAAATTGCGATTATCATTTAAAAACAAGCGAATCATGTTGCACGAATATCCACACTTAAGAGATGACGCCAATGACTAGGCTAGGCAAATTACAACGAGCAATTATCTATCTACTAAATGATGACGCCTATATCGGCGTGGATCAAGTTCTTGAGTATTTAGATCTGACGCGCTCCCGGTCAAATCTTGTTTCCGTTAGGCGTGCTTTCCATTTATTAAAAAAAAGAGGACTGATAAATGTCGCTAAATTTGATTATGGCGATGGCCACGCCTGGGGATTGATAGCATGGTTACCCGAAACAAAATCACCGGATGTTATTGAAGAAATTAAAGTGACTGATGTTGAAAATATTGTGTTGAATTTTTTGAATTACATGAAGCAAGAATTCGATTCTACTTCCGGAGTCAATTACAAATTAATATTAAATTATATTAACAAATTAAATAGTAGAATTGGAAACATCCAGGAAAATGACGCCAGAATTCCGGTGTCGTACCATAGAGCACTCAAAGCACTGGCGACAAAGAATTCTATTGTCCTTGACTTTGTAAAGACCAATGGCAGGATCGAATCCGTTGCCTTGAATTGTTTCAATGACATGAATCAATAGATAGCAATCTTCACTGACTTAAGAAGTTGCTGTAATCCAAAAGCCCCCTAGATCATTTCAGATCTTGGGGGCCTTTATTTTTCTGCTACAGCAAACATTGCTTCGACCAGTCGTTCGGCATCGGCTTCAAGGAGTAACTGGTCAAGGAACCCGTCGGGAAGCGAGAGGACCAGCTCATCGAACTCCTTGCGCGACAAGGGCGTCTTCTTCCAGGGCTTTGCGGTCTCATAATCACGTCGGGAAACCTTTAGCACTGCCCATGGCTTGTTTAATGGTTTGGCGCTCCCCATAAGATCTTTATATATACAGCGCCAACTATTCGCAAGTCAGATTTTGCGCTGGACGGGTCTTTGCTGCGTCATCGTCCTCAGCAATATCCCCTTTGCCATTAAAGACACTCATGATCTGCTCATACCGTTCACAACCAGTCTCACCACCCATCCGCACGCCATACGATAAGAGTTTTGCAACGGGCAGCTTGCCAACGCACCTGTCGCACAGGGTGAGCAGACAATTGCTCGTGCCAACTTCTATTCCGCAATCATGAAATTTTTCGTAGTTTAAATTTAACGAATAAAAATAAGTATTTTCGGAAATATCTTTGTCGCATACATCGCATACAAATATCATACAAACACCTCTCATGTCTTTACAAAATGTTTTATTGAAAATTATTTTTATGAAAGTAAAAATTCGAGTTGACAAATTTTTTGGTACGTATATTCGACGATCCATATATTTCAGCCAATGGAGAGACGAAAGTGAATCCGATGCATTTATTTGTTTATGGGACACTTAGGCGGGGGCAGTCAAACTATCAGCGACTACTTGACGGCAAAGAAGGATTTGAATTTGTCGGTTCTGCGACGACCGCAAATAAGTACACAATGTCCTCTTCAGGGATTCCTTTCGTCCACAAGCAACCAGAGATGTCATTAATCAGAGGGGAAGTGTTTATGGTCTGGGACAATAAATTGATCAAATCGCTGGACTCGCTGGAAGGCCATCAGGACGGCGAGCGCCAAGGCTACCACCGTGAGATGACGCCAGTACGTTTAGATAATGGTGTCGATATGCTAGCCTGGCTTTATTTTTATTATGGCGTCCACCATGGCTCCATTGTCCAGTCCGGAGATTGGCTAAATCGAAAAAACAATAAATAACGAGAATGTTGCCGTGAAAGTTAACTACAAATATATGGACTACGTCAGGTATTGGCCTGGGGATTCCCGTGTCCATGTTATTATTGATGCCCCGCACTGTTCCGGTGAGCCGAATGAGTCCGACGAGAGGACTTTGGAATTGTCGCATGATTTAGCTGAAGCTACCGGTGCTGGGGTTATCCAAAGTTTAATTCCTCGGACAATTGCAGACCTTAACCGCGACATTGACTTCGAAAACCAAGTATCTGCCCAGGCCCACGCACAACAACGTAAAGCTTTGTACCACATCCTAAAACATAAAAATGTGTTAAATACGGAAGGGCTGGCTGACAATTGCTTTTTGTATATTTCGCTTCACGGCATGAAAAATGGCTTCTCTACTGATTTGAAATCTATTGACATCGAAATTGGCACTCGTTGGGGAGCACTGTGTGAAGACAACATGGCTGATTATTTGAAGTTATTGCTAAGTTGTTCCGGTCAATATAATGTATTGTTGAATAACAAGTTTGTCGGCAGCAAGTGCCTGTATTGGCATATTAATGGCGACCCACGTGTGCCAGCGTATAAAGGATATGGGCGGAATCTCAAGGTTGTTCAAATCGAGTTGTGCCGTGTGCTTCGATTTAAGTATTATGACAATATCTTTAAAGTTCTGGCGAATTGTATCGGTACGATTCACCAAGACATAATCGAGAACAACAAAAGAAAAATTTATTCGCAGATACACTAGGAGTCAACATGTTTACTTTGACAGGTAGGACATTTATAGCATTCGATGACAAATTTGGTCGATCAACCGTTAGTATGTTGACGCACTCGCAGGGAAATAGTGATGAAAATGAATGGTTTTCCTTGCTTTTGAATTTGATTGCTAGCAACTCAAAATTGCATGTTGCTTCATTTAGAGGTATGGTTGTCGATATCGATAAAGTCAAGTCGATTATTTTTCAGGACAACATCCAAGAACAATGGACACAAAAAAGGTTAAAGCGGTTTGTTTTGGACAAACTGCAAAATTACGAGAGAAATTTTTTAAAAAATTTTTAACCGCAATGCCTTTAATTGTTTGTATGGTTTGAAGTTAAAATCAACACATGCATACCGTGTATTTATTTAAGACCGGCGAAGGTCCCATCCCTTTCGAGGGATGGGACCTTGTTGTATTTCAACCAGGCCTACTAGCTTAAAGGGGTTCTTCGATGTTTCAAATGGAATTCAGAAAACAATTAAATCGCCGATTAGGGCGGCGATCAAGTAGATCATGGAGATGAAATTTGCCACATTCCGATAGCCTCTGGCGCGAGCTTCCGAGAAGTAACCGTTTAGGCCTTCCAGTCGGGCGTTGGTGTAGCCATGCAAGACCGCAGTATGGCAATTACAAGTGCATAATAAATCAATCAACAACGATGCAACTTTTGTATTATATTTATATTTGGCTAAAAGTTATAGTCAAGCTAAATCCAATTTCTGGTTTTTAACGGGCCTACCGATTTTTTTCTTGACTTAATTCCTTTTTTATGGTTTATTAGATTCAAGTTTGGCGTTGCCAGATTCAAAAAAATCTTGGAGGAATATTTTTATGGTAAAAATTAAGGAAAGTGAAACGCTTGTTGAAAATTTTGTATTGTCCCCGGCATTTATGAAGGAAAATTTCAAGAAAGCAATAATCGCGACATGTAACGAAGCAGGGAAGTCAGCGGCAGAGACCGAGCGATTATTAGCTTTATCTGATTGCGTTAACTTTAGTCCTGTTGTGCCAGTCGAGTGTATCTCGAATAAGCAAGAGGCAATAATGGAGATTTGCATTGGCGATACTTCGACAGCAACGGAATTGCCCTCTGAGCATGCTTTTGAACAAGCATTATACAACATGGTGTATAATGTATCAAAGCTTAACATGTTTAGTAAACAGGACCTGCGCCAATTAGCAGAAGAATTGATTGTGTTCAAATTTGCAATACAACAACACAAGCTCAGTGCGTACAAATTCTATGAACAGCAAGAGCAAAATTCGGACTGCTACTTGTTTAATGAATTTTATGCATTAATAATCGAAGATAGCATTGATTGTTGGTGTAGTGCTGGTGGTACAGAGTTCACAGAAGATTTGATAGATTCTGAACAGTTTTGCGGAGTCCAGGGTTTAGCATTAAGACGTTTTGTCTACGAGCTGTTCGGAATAGATCTCGTGCAATATTCGCTACTGTAATTATTGTTTGTTAGCGTACTAAAAAACTGGCAGCATAGAGTGCTGCCAGTTTTTAATGGATATGTAAAATTGCCTTTGTATGTCACAAAATGTTATTGCTATTGATTTTACATTTTGAGCAGAAAGTATGTGTTACAATGAAGATTTCTTGAGAGTTCAAATAAAGGGCAACTAATATATCATATTGCGGATGACCAGAAAGCAATACGTGGTGGACTGTCTTTAAAATACTACAGCCTAGAATAAACTTAGATTGCTCGTGTCTCCAGGCGGACTCACTTTGAAGCCAAAGCGGGTCCCTAAAGTGGTCTTGACTGCTCAACCATTTTCGTGCGCTCGAGAGGGAGGAGCTTGACAGGAGAGGTTCGGCTTGAGTGACTGGGGTTGGCGCAAATTTGAAGGCGAGCGACCGAGCGATTTTCTGATCAAATCATGGTGGTTGCCATCAAAGTGTCAACCGAAATCGAACGTCATAGCAGTGCATTTATGTCAATCGAAATGCCAATTTTTAGTTGACGGATATTGTCCATTTAAATTATAGAATAGCCATTGAAGTTGACATCAACCCACGGAGCAACAAATGAGCACGACCTGGGCATATTTGAGGGTCTCGACATCTAGACAGGAGCTGGACAATCAACGCTTGGAAATTTTAAATTTTGCCAACCAGGCCGGCATCCGAGTTGACGAATTCGTGGAGGTCGAGATTTCCAGCCGGAAGACCACGGAGGAACGGCGCATTGACGAACTGCTGGCTCGTTTGGCTCCAGGGGATACCGTTGTCGTCAGCGAGTTGTCGCGGCTTGGTCGTTCGCTCGGGGAGATGGTTCAGATAGTGGAGCAACTGAAGGAAAAGGAAGTGGCGCTGATCGCCATCAAGCAGGGAATCAATACCCGAAGTGACTCTGATATGGCATCCAAGTGTATCATCTACCTGTCCGGGATGTTTGCTGAGCTTGAGCGTGACTTTCTGAGCCAGCGCACAAAAAATGGTCTTGAACGCGCCAAGGCACAAGGCAAGGTCCTTGGTCGCAAGAAAGGTAGTCTTGGAAAATCGAAAATGGATGAACATGTTGATGAGATCAAGAGGCTCATGACATTGAAAGTGCCAAAGGCGTCCGTTGCAAAGATCCTTGGCGTGAGCCGACAAGCATTGTATAAATTTATTGAAAGTCGAAATATTGATGTCGCTAGCTGATAAAGCGTCTGGGCAAGAACTTTTTTTAAGACAAAGAGATATCCCTTGATTTTTAAGATAGGTATTGCAAAAAATTTTATTTTATGTATAGTTTATTATAACGAATTCAAGGAGGACTATATGAATTTTGAATATGGGTACATTTCGATGGACGAGTTGATAAAGAGAGGGTGGTCGCTTCAGATGGCCAAAAGATTGTATGGTGAGCCTGACATGACGGTAAGTTCAGGTTATAAAAAAAAGAAGTGGAGATTTTTTAATAGATCAAAAATTATGTGGCTTGAAAAATCTAATGAATTCAAGAAAGCCAAATATAGCCACCTGGACAGATCAAATAAGAAAGTGGTGAAGGAATTAAGCAGTGAGTCAATGTTTGCGTACGAATTTTGCAAATCATTCGTGCTTAAGATTAAAGACTTCGATTCAGATATATTGATACTGCGCGCACTCGATGCATATGACGAGGTGATGTCGAGGAAGTTTGGCATTATAACGCCAACCAAGGATACGTGCTGGCGGCATGAGATATCACGGGACAAGCTATTGCCAATAATAGTTGAGTACATTAAGTGTCGAGAATCAAATTATTGTTATGCGCGAAATTATATCGAAATGCTGCGAGTTGAGCTGACCAAGAGAGGTGCTGAGTTTAGTGATTACAACCGGTGCTTATCTGTCTTGGAGGTTGTTACAGACCTAGCTGTCTTCAGCAAGTATCCTGAGATAGCCATGCATTTTGATGATAAAGCTTTTGAAGAAAGATGCGAAAAACTATCGGGCCTAAAATTTTGCGACGTCGATACTGGTATGCCTCAATAGCTATCGCACAGCGCCTGGAGATGTCGCACAATCTCCAAGCGCTGGTATTAGATGCTTGTGTGATTAAAATGTTGTGATATTATTATTTAATGACAGACAGAGTAAGCATTGCGCTTATTTGTTGCGGAGCTGTTTATGATATTTGCGATTCATCAAAGCAAGAACAACCCTAGAATATATCTTTTTACGAAAGAAAAAGGCAACATCTCGGGAGTTCCCGAGGGGGTGATCGAACATCTAGGGAAAATTCAATTTTTGCGAAATTCCCGCGAGCAATCAAAGGAAACAGAAATTATAGCTTTGCGCTACAAAGAGATTGAAGCTAAAATAATATCTGATGGCTATTGCCTGTTGAAGCTGTAGTGAGACTTGGTAGCTATCTTTGGGGCAAAACAAGAAATGAAGAGGATTTACGATGAAAATATATCAGGCTGGTCCATTGTTTACCGAAGCTGACCGAGATTGGCACAAGAAGTTTACTTCTGCCCTCAATAAAGAAGGCCATACGGCGATCTGGCCAGGCGATCTATTTGACGAGGAGCATTTATTGTCTCTTGGCAGTAAGGCCAAGGAACATATTTTTGAAAAGTGCCGGAATACCATTGACGAGTGCGATATTGTAGTTGCACTTTTGGACGGCACCCAAGTCGATGATGGAACATCCTGGGAAATTGGGTATGCTTTTGCAAAGAATATCCCCATTTTTGGGATCAGAACTGATTTTCGAAATGGAGGAGATACGAGTCACTCAATGGTGAATTGCATGATCGAGTGTTCCTGCAAAGCAATAGCTACAAGTATTTCTGGCTTGCTAGAGCTCCTATAGATCGCCATGGATCTAGTTGATCTCCAGGGACAGATAGAGCGGGTCACTTTTACCAGCGAAGAGAGTGGCTACACCATTGCCAAGGTCAAGGTGTACGGCCGCCGCGAACTCGTAACCGTCGTTGGCAATATCTTGTGCCCCACCCCGGGCGAGATCATCAAGATGAAGGGCGAATGGGGTAACCACCCGAAGTTCGGCGAGCAGTTCAAACTCACATTCTACAAGACGACCACCCCCGCCTCTGTCCACGGAATTGAAAAATACCTTGGGTCGGGCCTGATCAAGGGCATCGGCCCGGTCATGGCCAAGCGCATCGTCAAGCTGTTCGGGGAGGCCACACTGGATGTCATTGAGGCGGACATTCAGAAGCTTGTTGAGGTGCCGGGCATCGGCTCCAAACGGGTCGGAATGATCGGTCTGGCCTGGGAGGAGCAGAAAGAAATCCGCTCGGTCATGTTGTTCCTCCAGACCCACGGGGTCAGCTCCGGCTACGCGACGAAAATCTACAAGCAGTACAAGAACGAGTCGATAGGCGTGGTCCAGGAGAATCCCTACCGGCTGGCCCATGACATTTTCGGCATCGGCTTTGTCACAGCGGACAAAATCGCGCAGAAGCTTGGGTTCGACAAAAACTCTCCGCTCCGGGCCGAGGCCGGCATCCTGTATGTCCTTCACCAGCTGTCTGACGAGGGTCACGTCTTTTACCCCCGGGAACCATTAATCGAGAAGGCCATTGAGATCTTGGAAGTGGAGGCTGGAGTTCTGACTGATGCCCTCGGTCGTCTGGCAAGGGAGCAAAAGATTGTCGCTGAAACGTTGGATAATCCGGGTGGGCCGGTTGAAGCCGTCTACCTTGCCAAATACCATCTCTCTGAAAAGCAGGTGACGGCGAGGCTCAAGGCGCTCCAGGCTGCCGCCAAAGGTGTTCGCGCCATTGACGCCGTGAAGGCAGTGGAATGGGTCCAGGAAAAGCTGTCCATGACCCTGGCAGAGAAACAGGTCGAGGCGGTGCGGGCCGCAGCCACGAGCAAGGTCCTGGTCATTACCGGTGGACCGGGGACCGGCAAAACGACAATTATCCGGGCCATCCTCAAGATTTTTTCCGCGATTACCAAGCACATCCTCCTGGCGGCACCGACAGGCCGTGCAGCTAAGCGCATGTCCGAAGCCACCGGTCATGAAGCCAAGACGCTCCACCGGCTGCTTGAGTACTCCATGCAGAAAGGTGGCTTCCAGAAGAACGAGGACCATCCCCTCGATTGCGAGCTGATTGTCGTGGACGAAGCGTCCATGATTGACCTCATTCTGATGCACCATTTGCTCAAGGCCATCCCGAAACCGGCCACCTTGATACTGGTTGGTGACGTGGACCAGCTGCCGTCGGTCGGTGCCGGCAACGTGCTCAAGGACGTGATCGCTTCTGGAGCCATTCCGGTCGTGGAGCTGAACGAAATTTTCCGGCAGGCGCAAGAATCCTCCATTATCGTCAACGCCCACAGGATCAACAAGGGCGTCATGCCTGACCTGCGGCCGAAAATGGAGGGTGATGATTTTTATTTCGTGCAAGAGGATGAACCAGACCGAGCGCTGCAGCGAATCATCCATTTGGTCAAGGAGCGGATTCCGAAAAAGTTTGGCCTGGACCCCATCGACGACATCCAGGTATTAACCCCCATGAACCGAGGCGTTGTCGGGACCGCGAACCTTAACACTGCTCTTCAGGAAGCACTCAATCCTCGAGGTGAGGAACTCGCCCGTGGAGGAAGGACGTTCCGAGTCGGCGACAAGGTCATGCAGATCAAAAATGACTATGACCGGGAAGTTTTTAATGGTGACATCGGGCGGATTGCGAGAATTGATTCAGAAGAACAAGAAGTTGTCCTAGCCATTGATGGCCGCGAAGTTAAATATGAATATTCTGATCTAGATGAGTTGGTACTTGCTTATGGCGTGTCGATTCACAAATCTCAGGGGTCAGAGTATCCGGCGATTGTTATTCCTATTATGATGCAGCACTATATAATGCTACAGAGAAATCTAATATACACTGGAATTACTCGGGGGCGGAAGCTCGTTGTCCTCGTTGGCCAAAAGAAAGCGCTTGGTATGGCCGTAAGAAATAATAAGACGTCATTTAGGAACACCTATTTAGACAAAAGACTCAAGCTCGGAAAGTAAAGAGACAACTTCGTGCCCTGGTATGTTTATATACTTAAGTGCTCCGATGGCACATTTTATTGTGGAATAACGTGTGACGTGACCCGTAGGATTGATGAACATAATGGATTATTGCCTGGCGGAGCTAGATACACATGCAGCCGAAGGCCCGTGCTCCTTGTTTCTAGTGCCCCTTTTGCAAATAGATCTGAAGCTTCAAGAGCTGAGTATCGAATTAAAAAGGTACACAGGGACAAGAAAGTATCACTTTTAAATGAGTTCGCTAATGGTATGGTAAGTAATAATCAGTCGTAATTTTTTCAGTTTTCTAAAAAAAGAAAGAATTCAAATAATGGTTGATATAGGTCGAAAAAAAAGAAAACCACGGTTTCGGCTTAAAAATACCTAGTGGGTGTAAGCGTGTCCCCTCTATTTATATAAGTCATTGGAGTCTGATATGCTTCGCCTCAAACCGTCGAAGATTGTTGCCTTCTACGCAATCGTCAGCGCTCTATGGGTTCTTTTTTCTGACAGGGCAGTCGGCATGCTGTTCTCAGATTCTGTTCAAACTATTACGATGCTTAGCACTTTTAAAGGATGGCTCTATATATATGTCATCTCGGTCATGCTATATATAGTTTTGAAAAGATACGAAAGGGAAAATAACAATCATCAAAAATCACTTTCTGAAAGCGAGGAGCGTTTCAAAACAATATTTGATTCTGTAAGTGACTGTATTTTCATTCATGATCCTAGGAACGGTAAAATAATAGATGTAAATGCTAGGACATGTGCAACTTTTGGGTATAGTCGAGAAGAATTCCTTAAACTAGATGTGGGCAAAATAAGTTCCGGTATTTCTCCTTATACTCAGGACGAGGCTGTAAATCGAATTCGCCAAACTCTCAAAGGGGATATTTTATCCTTCGAGTGGCAGTGTAAAACTCGAAATGGGCGTATCTTTTGGGGGCAAGTTTCAACAAGTAGAGCGGTAATTAACGGGATTGATCAAGTATTAGTGAGTTTACAAGATATCACAGAGAGGAAACAGACAGAGATTGTATTGGCAGAAGAGCGTAAATTTGCAAATGCAGTACTTGAAAGTGTTCCTGGTTTATTGTATCTTTACAATGACGAAGGATTGCTTGTCCGTTGGAATAAACAGCATGAATCAATTACAGGGTACTCTGGTCAAGAACTCTCTCAAATGCACCTTCTTGACTGGTACAAGGGCGATGAACTTGCCCAGAAAAAAATTACAGATGCCATCAATCGCGTTGTGCGTGATGGTAGCGCTGTTGAGGAAGCGGATCTTCAAACAAAGAATGGAGAGAAAATACCATTTTATTTGACTGCAGTTCGTTTAGAAATTGAAGGGAAAATATATTTTGTCGGCGTAGGTATCGACATCACCGAACAAAAAAAACTAGAGCAACAGCTGACATTCCGCGCACTCCACGATCCGTTGACCGGTTTAGCTAATCGAACCCTTTACATTGAACGTATTTCTCAGGCGAATGAGCGCCTTTCTGAAAATAAAGAGCATAACTTTGCGGTTGTATTTATCGACATTGATAGTTTTAAGTCTATTAATGACAGCTTCGGTCACGAAGCGGGCGATCTGGTCTTGTGTGAAGTTGCGCATCGGATTGAATGTTGTGCTAGAAAAACTGATACAGTCTGTCGCTATGGCGGAGACGAATTCATTTTACTTCTGACAGATATTGATAGATCGGAAGTGATTCAAGTTATCGGTAAAGTGCAAGATGTACTCGTTGCCCCGTTGGCCATAAACTCTCATGAGTTGCAGATTAGCGCAAGCTTTGGCGTTGCATATGGTAATGATGGACAGCAATCTCCTGAAACCTTTTTGAGAAATGCGAATATTGCATTGCACAATGCAAAAATTTCCCGAATTGAGAAACTAGTTGTCTATGAAGAGGGAATGCATGAAGCAGCTATCCTCAACCTGAATTTGCAAAATGATATGCGTCGCGGACTTGAGGCCAAGGAATTTTTTGTTGTCTACCAGCCTATATTTGTACTTAAAAATGGCCAGTTGTCTGGATTTGAGGCCCTTCTTCGCTGGCGTCACCCGCATCGCGGCATTATAAGTCCTGGAGAGTTTATACCTGCAGCGGAAGAGTCCGGTTTTATATATGAACTTGGTAAGTTCGTATTAAACCAATCTTGTTTAGATTTTGTCGGGTTGATGCCGAATTTGCCTTCAGATGACAGTCTTACTTTGTCTGTCAATATTTCTCCCAGGCAGCTTGCACGACCAGGTTTGACTGACATGATCGAGCAAGCCCTATGCAAAACAGGTCTGCCACCGTGGGCCTTGATACTTGAAGTTACAGAATCTTCTATCATGGAGCATCCTGAAGATTCAGCTTGCATTCTTGATAAGCTAAAACAGAAAGGCGTTCACATCGCTATTGACGATTTCGGAACGGGGTATTCCTCGATGAGTGTTTTGCAAAAATTGCCGTTGGACAGCCTGAAAGTGGATATGAGCTTTGTCAGCAGATTGACAGGCAGTAAAGGAGATCGCGAAATCGTTCGTGCGATCATTACATTGGCTCATAGTCTTCGTCTAAAAACTGTTGCTGAGGGCATTGAGACCGTTGAGCAGCTCGAAATCCTCCGGGAGTTAGGTTGCGAATTGGGCCAAGGCTATTTATGCTCTAGGCCTTTGTCTTTAGTTGACATACCTCTCGTTATGTCTAAAAAAGCTTGCCCCTCGCTCACTTAACAGATGTTATGAGGTGTTACTTTGCGTTTAAATAAAACAAAATACCAACTAGCCGATGAGCTAGCAATAGCTCAACAACGTATTGCTGAGCTTGAAGCCCTGTCTCTTGCCAAGTCCGAAAGCTTGTCTTGGAAAGAAAGCATATTGAATAGTTCCTCAATAGGAATTCTTGTTGTTACCAATAACCGTATTATTACAGAAGTAAATAACAAATTGGCTGAAATGTTCGGATACAGTAAAGAGGAGATGCTTGGAAATTCAGTGCATATGATTCATCTCGATGAACAACGGGGTGTGCAGTTTGGAGAGAAATTTTGGGCGAAAACCGCTGAGACTAAAACTGTAACGTGTGAATATCCATTGAAGAAAAAAGACGGAACCACTGTTTTATGTGAGTTGTCAGGGACAGCTATAAATTCAAATGCCCTGTGGCAAGGGGTTGTTTGGGCTGTGGTTGATATTTCTGAAAGAAAAAAAATCGAACATGATTTATTGTTTTGTGCGAACCACGATCATCTTACCGGTATTTATAACAGAGGTTTTTTTGTTAGACAACTAGAAGAAGAAGTTTGGCGGTCAAAACGATATAAAAGGCACATATCGTTAATAATGATTGATGTTGATGACTTTAAAAAAGTAAATGATTTGTACGGCCATATCGTTGGAGACAGTGTTCTAAAGTGGTTGTGTGCGGAAGTGCAGTTGACTTTAAGACAAGCTGATATATTTGGTCGGGTCGGGGGCGAAGAATTTGGCATTGCGCTTCCAGAAACAGAAATTGCTGGAGCCGTGCAGCTCGCAGAGCGAATCCGTGAATCTATTTTTACTCAAACTTTTGCTCCGGATTCTATAGAATTGCAACTGACATTAAGCTTTGGAGTTGCCATGCTGGCTCAAGATGACGATTGCGATAGTTTTTTCAAGAGAAGTGATGATGCACTGATTATTGCAAAGTCTACTGGTAAGAATAAAGTTGTTGTGCTGTAAACTGGTAGAAACTCCACGCTAGTTGCTCAAATAGAATACAATTCTTCGCAGAACATAAGTCGAATCAATAACCGGAATCGCTAGCCTGAAATGTAAAGCCCACGCCAACCATTCAGTAGTGGGAAGGCGTGGGCATGGAAACCAAGCAGCTTAGGATGTTATTTCTTTTTGCTTTCCGCACTGCCCTGCAGTAGCTCAATGATGCCCACGTTCTTTTCTTTGGCGGCAGCGGCCAGTCCCTTGAGGCCGTCAAAGCCCTTGTCCGTGACGAACTTTTTGACTTCACCCCGGGCAACGCTAAATTCCTTCATCACCATTTGCATTTGCTTCAGGGGGTTGTCTTCGCCAGAAGTGGTCTTACGCGTCACCTTAACGGACATGTCCTTTTTCTTGACATCAAACTTCTTCATGTACTCTTCGCGGGTAAGGCCGTGAGAAGCAAGATGCTTTTTGGTGAGAGTTTTATACTCCGCACCACAGAGGGCACACCTGACGCACTTACGAGTCTTCTCGTGGCGCTGGGCTTCAATCGCCTTGACAGGTTCGGCGGTGATATCAATAACCGGCCCGCACCGCAGAGAATCAAGCTTTTCGTAGATGCTCTTGGTGACAACTTCGAGTTCGCTAAAATGGACTTTCCCGTGGCGGAGTTGGTCCTTGGCAAGATTGAGAGCTTCAGCCCAAATTTCTTTATCGATCATAGTGAACTCCTTGTTTGTTGGCGTTGACAGGTATCTACCATCAAAAAACTAAATGTCAATTCGAAAAATGCGTTTAGCCCGGAATAAAAAATTATTAGGAAATATCCTGAGCAACGTATAAACGGTAGTTGCTAAAAGCAATTTCTTTGCTGAAAACAATTTGGTCCTAAACGATGGAACTTGAGTGTAATTGCTTGTGAGGTGGTTATGCGATTTGGACTCTGCTGCTTATTTTTTGAAGAAAAAATATCGTTTAGAACGACCACGGCGAAAGCCTTGTTGAACTTGACGGTCAAAACGCGCTTGGAAAAAGTTTCTGGAATTTGCCTCCACAACGCCAAAAGTCTGCTGGAATCTGTCAAGACGGTTCATCGTCTGGGCATTGGCGCTTTCAGAATCTCGTCCCAGTTCTTTCCCCGGATGACACACCCTGTTACGGGCTACCGGCTTGAAGGATTGCCTGAGGTTGAGGAAATCAATGACCTGCTGGCAGCGACAAAGAACTTTTCGAAGAATAATGGTATCCGACTAAGCTTCCATCCGGACCAGTTTATCCTGCTGTCCTCGCCAAAGGACGAAGTGACGGAAAATTCCATTCGTGAACTTTGCTGCCAGGCCGATTGGGCAGACGCTATCGGGGCGGATGTGATTAACATCCATGCCGGCGGCGTTTACGGGGACAAGGCGCAAGCTCTGGAGCGTTTTAGCGGAGCGTTCAAGGATCTACCCAAGAAAGTAAGCAGCCGACTCACGTTGGAAAACGACGATGTCAGCTACACGGTGCGCGATTTGCTCCCTGTGTGCCACGCGCTCTCCATTCCATTGGTTTACGACGTTCATCACCATCGGTGCAATCCGGATGGCCTCACCGAGCTTGAGGCCACGGATCTGGCCGCTGGAACCTGGGCAGCCGTGAAACGCGAACAGTACTGTCACGTTTCTTCGCCCAAAAATGGTTGGGGCAAAGGTAATCCCAAACCACATGCTGATTTTATCGACCCCAGGGATTTTCCGGTGTGCTGGCTGGGACGTGAGATGACCGTGGACGTCGAGGCGAAGGCTAAGGAGCTTGCGGTGGTCCAGTTAATGGGCGCACTGGGTAAGGAGCGGTGAGGGCGGAATGGGGCCGTCGTTGATTGAACCCGATTTGCCCGATTTACCCGATTTGCCCGATTGTATCCTGTGTGTTGGAGGATACTCTGGGACGGGTCGTTTTACGCGCTGATTTGCCTTGGACGAATTATCAAAATCAGTAATTATATTAAACCAACTTGGTGCAAGATTTGTTTGGTTTCGTGGTTGCTCAATCGGGTGTATATCGCTGTTGTATTTAAAGACGAGTGTCCCAAAATGGATTGTACGCCCGTAAGCGGAACGGAGAGGCGCGTCATTTCGATAGCCCGTGTATGCCTGAGGACATGAGGATGAGACAAAGAACGAGGCAAATTCGCCTCCTCGGCTCTGTCATAAAAGACCCGGCGCATGTTTCCTTGATCTAGCATGAATACACGACCACGTTGGTCAGGATATTGGGCTAGGTATGTTGCAAGCTCGGATATGATGGACGGCGGCACCGGCACGAGCCGCACGGGGACGGATTTGGTTTTCCGTCCAGCATGGTCTGTCTTCGCGTGGCGTTTGAGCGTTACCAACTTGACATCACCAGCGCGGTAATCGATATCGTTAACATCGTTAAGTGAAAGCACTTCGCCCAACCTGGCCCCGGTGAAGCGAAGGAAGAGAAACGCCAGCCAATAACGCCCACGAGTTTTCCGGGTGGAGGGACGGATGGCGGCGTCATCGAACCATTCCTGGAAGGCAGTGGTCAGGGCGGCGACCTGGTCCGGAAGAAGGTAAGGGATCTCTTCGACCATTTGCGGTTGAATGGAGGCCGGGAGATTTTGGCGAGCTGTCAGGTGGTTCATGGGGTCACCTCGGGCTTACACGGTTATTTAAACGTATGCGTGTAAATCTAATGGATTTTTCTGGTCATGGGAAGGGGCTTTCCGAGAAAAGTCGATCAAATTCGATGGGTTACTACACGATAATTGGCATTTTCGTGTAAAGCTGAAAAGTTGGGTTGGCTCATGAATTAGTCAGGTGCTGCTGATTCATGGGTATGGAGTTGCGAGATGGGGGCTGGCACATTTCATCCCCGCTTGGCTTGGTCTGGTTTCGGCGGAGCGAAATAATTATTTGTCTGTTGAGTATGGAGTGGATAATTCAACTTCCCCTGTTTAATTATGCAGGGCGCAAACTGTTAGCTCTCAAAATTCCGCTCAATTGTACTTTAAAATCAATTCATTATCATCCATTATTTAGGATTCTGCAAACAATATTTTCTAGATCCGGTCGAGTCTGAATCGCCGCCATGTTTGACGGCCAGGATGACTCCCTCCTTAAAACTCCGAGCGACCAATGCACAGTAGATTGAAATGGCCAGGGCGAAGCCCCTCTCCTGCTGAAGAAGATTTTTCGCTGCGCTCTATAATGATATTTTACGATAATATCCTGTAATTTCGTTTTATTTTCCCGTACCATTCATCTCCGTCAGCATCCCATCGCGAAGATAAAATATCTGATCAAACCGGTCGAAAATTTTTTCATCATGGGTGACGACCAATACCGCAGCTCCCTGCTCCGCTGCTACCTTGCGCAGCAGGTCCATCACGACGCCAGCACGTTCAGAATCCAAAGCGGCAGTGGGTTCATCAGCCAGGATGATATGAGGACGGTTAGCCAACGCACGAGCAATGGCCACACGCTGCGCTTCACCTCCGGAAAGCCTTGACGGCATTGTTTCGCAGCGATGTTCTACCTGGAGATAACTGAGCAACTCAAGAGCACGCTGGCGGGCTGACATAGCACTTGTGTTGGCGATTTCCAAAACTACAGCAACATTTTCAATGGCATTCAGAAAAGGAAGCAGGTTGTGAAACTGGAAGATGAACCCGATTCGGTCCAAACGCAGGCGACGCAAATCACCCTGTAGCCATTTGCCATCATAGACCACTTGCCCGTCGAGTTCCATGCGCCCGCTGCTTGGCTCCAGGATGCAACCAATGATGTTGAGCAGGGTACTTTTTCCGGAACCGCTCGGACCAAGTAGCCCCACCACCTGGCCAGCATACACCTGCAGCGTGACCTGCTTCAGTGCATCGACTCGCGCGTCTCCCTGTCCGAAGGATTTGCTAAGATTGCTGATGGTTACCAAAGGTGTCCCTAGGGTGGACATATTCATGCCCTATCCTCCCAAAGCCACTGAAGGTTCGATCTTGAGTGCAAGGCGCACCCCCATCCCACTGGCAAGCACACATAAAAAGAGCACCACAATGGCCAAAGCTAATCCGTCCTGCGGCAAAAGAATCACTCGACGAGGAAAGAAATCCCTGGTCAAGTTGATGAGCAGTGCTCCCAGTGAGAAGCCGATTACGGCCATGGCGACGGCTTCCTGAATGATGAGTCCGACAATGGTTCTGTCCGGCGCACCTATGAGTTTGAGCGTGGCGATCTCCCGTACTTTATCCATTGTCATAGTGTAGAGGATGAGCGAGATGATCACCGCCGAAACGACAAGCAATATTACTGTGAAGAGTCCGATTTGGCGTCGGGATTTGTCCACCACCGACTTGGTCAGAATTTCCTCTTGAGCCGACTGGCTCAATCCGGTGAGGTGTTTCCAACGTCCGACTGCCTCGACCACCCGATCCGGGGTCGTTCCTGGCGCGACTTTGGCCACCACGGCGTTGACGATATCCGTGCCGACCGGTGAAGTGCCGCGTTCGGCCTCACGTCGGGCCACCGGGGGTTCCAATTCAAATTGCAAGCGCTGGGCGTCTCGCAACGTAATATAGGCGACAGGATCGCCGCCTGAAGAAACTTGATTTCGGGTCAAGCCTACTACAGTAAAAATATTGCGCCCAAGACGCACCTGCTCACCTAACATAAGTCCGCTTTTCGAGTCGACCAACATTTCATAGTGGCTACGGGTCATGTAGCGCCCAGAAAATATTTTTACAGGTCCTCCTGGCCTCCCTGGTTCATATCCAACCACGTAAAGTCTTAATTTATTCCCATTATGCATAGCCTCCACGGATTGATACGTCATGGAGCCTGTTGACACCACCTGCGACAGGCTGGCGATTACTTCGCGGGTGTCGCCAGGTATTCGTGATGACTCCGCGAAAGGACCCCTCTTCCCTGCCTCCACAACCCAAAGATCGGCTCCTGGTGCTCTGGACAAGGACAAGGCTTCTTCAACCAACCCTCGGTAGATGCCGATCATAGACAACACGAGGCCCAACAGCAGGCTGAGTCCCAGACACGTCAGTACGAAGCGGCCGAGGTTGTGCCGGATATCGCGCACCGCCAGATTCATGGGGTGCCTCCGGATTGTACCGTGGCCTTCCGCCCTTGGCGCAGGCCGGACGGCAAGGCTGCCAGAACCTGGGCTCCCTCAGGCATCCCTTGGATCACCGGAAGACGACCATCCAGCGTACTTTGCCCGAAAATCACCCGGCGCTTATTGAGTTGCCCTTGTTCCAAAGTCCATATCTGGCCACTACTACCATCTCGTTCAAAAACGAGTGTTTCTGAAACCAGCACTACTTTATCCAACAAGCCGCTATTGATCACCACCTCTGCTTGTTCGCCGAGATGGAAATCGCGGGGGCAATCACACCAGGTTACGTAAATACGTCGTTCCTCGCCGACCCTATCACTTTCCAGGTCAATACGCGCAACTTTGCCGGGAAATCGTTTTCCAGGAAGGGAGCGTAGTCGCACCTCAACCGGCTGTCCAACTTCTATATAGCCGGCCTTGGCCTCATCCACGAAAGCCCTGACCCATACTGTGCAGGGATTCACCAATGTGAAGACCGGCTCTCCTGCCTGCATGATTGTGCCAATCTCCTTGTGGCGGCCAATAATCACGGCATCGTATGGAGCCACCAGAAGATGTTGGGACAAGACTTCCCGAGATAAGCCGAGCTGAGCTTCAGCATCCTTTACGGCAGCTGCCGCCGCAGCCATCTCTGCCTCTGACAGAAGCACTTCTGCCTCTGCTGTTTGCGCTGCGGCCAATGAAACTTCGGCCTCTTCTCCAGCAAGAACATCCTTATTTTTTAGCTCTTGGCGACGGTGGCTTTGCTGCTGTTTCAGGGCAAGGTTGGTGCGGGACTTCTTTAGACTTGCCTTTGCCAGATTGAGATTAGCCTGAGCCTTGTCCAAGTTGGCCAAGGCCTTGGCTACTTGATTTTCTTGCTCACCGCTGTCCAGTAACGCCAGAAGCTGCCCCGCCCTTACCTCGTCGGCATGGTCAACCTTCAATTCACGAAGCAATCCATTTACCTTGAAGCCTACCTTGGAAAGTACTCTCGCTTCCACAGTGCCCAGGGCGAAGACCTGGAGCGCCTCCTGTGCGGCCGGTTCAACGACTCGGACTGAAATTGGGCGAAAATAAAGGTGAATCAGCACGAAGGCAATGACCATACCCCCAACGCCTGCGAATAAAACTCTTTTTCTATTTCTGGACATAGACGATTCCCCTTGACCGTCAATGGACCTTGCTCATACCATACAGCAAGATTTCCAAAAGCCGTGTGCCTTCTTTCGCGAGGTTGAAAGTGCGCCCGCTAAGTGACCAGCGTGTGGCTAGGCCTGACGGCAACGTCAACAGTACGTTGGCTATTTCATGAGGGGCAAAATCACTTGACAGCTCGCCTGCGGCTTGAGCTTGCTTAGCCAAATCGGTTAACAAGGCATGAAACACCGTGCCCATAGAGTTAAAAGATCGGCGCAATTCTTCGTTTTGCGCGTGGAGTTCACGTGAAAATATCAGAGAGTGGACCGCTGGAGTCTGCTGAATAAATTCAAACTGCGCTTCTATGACGCACCTTATTCCCGCGAGAGGACTTTTTTCGGATTTGCGTGCCTTAGCCCAGCGTGCTTGGGCTTCCATAACTAGCCAGTCCGCCACGGCAAGCCAAAGATCTTTCTTCGCCGGAAAGTGCCGAAACACGCCAGCCTGAGTAATGCCTACCCGATCGGCCACCGCCTGGGTGGTCGCACATGCAGGCCCTAATTCGGCAACCAGGGCAAGCATGGCTTCCACGATTTCGGCCTTTCTGTCCGCACTGTTTTTGCGAGACCCCATAGACTTTCCCTCTTTTGTTAGTTACTGATAACTAACAATGGTGAGGGTGTTTGTCAATCCAGGTTGGCGATTGCCCTTCTTAACCTCGAGATCACATCCAAAGCGGCAGTGGGTTCGTCAGCCAGAACGACATGAGGACGGTTAGCCAACGCACGAGCAATGGGCGCACGCTGTGCTTCGATTCCGGAAAGCCTTGATTACTTCTTTTGACTTATGTCAAGGATACTATCGGAGACGAGTGGGACGATCATCGGCAACAAGATGAAAAAAAGAAGCTGTGCGTCGTCGCGCCCGCCGGAACTGAACCGAACCCAAAAGCGCTTGAATCACTGGACAATCAACCACAAGGAGGCGCGATGTACTGCTTTCAATGCCAGGAGACGGCAAAAAACACGGGCTGCACCGTCAAGGGCATGTGTGGAAAACCCGAGGAGACTGCCAACCTTCAAGACCTTTTGATCTTTGTGTTGCGCGGTATTGCCGTGTATGGCGAAGGACTCAAGGACCTAGGGCAGTCTGACCGTTCAAACGATAACTTCGTGCTTCAGGGTCTGTTCGCCACGATTACCAACGCCAACTGGGATGACGCTCGTTTCGAAGGCATGATTGAAGATGGTCTGAAGCGTCGCGATGCGCTCAAAACAAAGTTCTATGAAGCCTACAAAGCAAAGCATGGGAAGGAATTCAGCGATCCTTTGCCCGACGCCGCCACCTGGAGCGGCCCATCTTCCTCTTTCACCGAAAAAGCGAAGGCCGTGGGCATTTTGGCAACGGGAAACGAGGATGTGCGTTCCTTGCGGGAATTCCTTATCATCGGGCTCAAAGGCGTAGCCGCCTATGCCGAACACGCAGCCATACTTGGATTCCGTAAACCAGAAATCGACGAATTCATGCTTGAGGCTCTGGCATCAACAACTAAAGACCTGTCTGTGGACGACATGGTCGGTATGGTGATGAAAGCCGGTGAAGTGGCCGTGACTACCATGGCCCTGCTGGACGAGGCCAACACGAGTAGTTACGGACACCCGGAGGTAACCCATGTCAATATTGGCGTAGGCACGAACCCGGGCATCCTCATCAGCGGTCATGATCTCAAAGACATGGACGAGCTGCTCAAGCAGACCGAGGGTTCGGGCGTGGATGTCTACACCCACGGCGAGATGCTCCCGGCCAACTACTACCCGGTCTTCAAAAAATACAAACACTTGATCGGCAACTACGGCGGCTCCTGGTGGCACCAAAATCCCGAGTTCGAAGCCTTCAACGGCCCCATCCTGCTGACCACCAACTGTCTGGTGCCGCTCAAAAAAGATAATACGTACCTCGGCCGCCTCTACACCACAGGGGTAGTCGGCTACGAGGGTGCCACGCACATCCCGGACCGTCCGACCGGCGGGGCCAAGGATTTCTCGGCCATGATCGCCCAAGCCAAGAAGTGCGCGCCGCCCACGGAACTAGAAAAGGGAGCCATCGTCGGAGGTTTTGCCCACCACCAAGTCATGGCTCTGGCCGACAAGGTTGTTGAGGCCGTCAAGTCCGGCGCTGTCAAGCGCTTCGTGGTAATGGCCGGTTGCGACGGCCGTCAGAAGTCCCGCGAATACTACACTCAGGTGGCCGAAGCTCTGCCGGAGGGTACCATCATACTCACGGCGGGCTGCGCAAAGTACCGTTACAACAAGTTAAACCTTGGCGACATCGGCGGCATCCCGCGCGTGCTGGACGCTGGCCAGTGCAATGACTCCTATTCCCTGGCTGTCATCGCCCTGAAGCTCAAAGAGGTCTTCGGTCTCGACGACATCAACAAGCTGCCCATTTCGTATGACATCGCTTGGTACGAACAGAAGGCCGTGGCCGTGCTCCTTGCCCTCCTGTTCCTCGGAGTAAAGGGTATCCGGCTCGGCCCCACGTTGCCGGGTTTCTTGTCCCCGAACGTGGCTAAGGTCGTCATCGAGAAGTTCGGCCTGAAACCCATAGGCACGGTACAGGACGACATCGCGGCCATGATGACAGGCCAGTAAAATGAAAGGGGGAGCTTCGGCTCCCCCTTTGCCATTAAACTGAAGCGTGTTTCTTCAAGTCTTGTTGAGCTTCCCAACTATTTTGGTGTGTTGTTTTGATCAATCGAGGGAGGGGAGGATGACGAGTCCAAAAGTAAAGGCAGTTCTCCTATTTTGTCTCGCGTTGACTTTCGGTATACTTATCTTTGGAGGTTATGCAATCAACAAGGGCAAACCACCAATTCCCGTCAAGGTTCTGGATGATTCCGGCAACGTCATGTTCACGGGCGAAGATATCATCAGCGGCCAAAACTATTTTTATAGCAGAGGTGGGCAGCATGTCGGAACCATCTAGACATGTGGCTTCCGCCGAGTTGGGTCGACACGTTTACTGGCTTTTTAACAAGATAAGTAGCGATATCATAGCATATGAAAAACAAACTCTCCACCCTATTCGCGTGGCTCGTCGGCGGCGCTGTCTTGGTCTACCTGTCAGTATTTGGGGTGGGGACGGGTACCTGCACCCCTTGAATGGCCGTAGGTGCTTCTGGGGTCGCGGGTTACGGCTCCTTAATTTTGGCCAAGTGGTTCGGCAAGAAAAAGCCCAAGGACCGGGACCAGTGCAAACCTGAGCTTTAACTGAGCCACTTGCCATCCTGGCCCGCCCGATTTTTTTCAGACATTTTCATGCCGGACAATCCCTGCCTGCTGATGGTACAATTAGTGACAATGACGGCCCGGCTCTGCTATGGTCAAGTATGATCAGACCCGTGCTGGCGATATGTCTTCGTGGTGATCAAGGTAAGCGCCGCTTTCTCCTTGCCGCCGCTGCCACGCTTCGCCGATCAGGACAACTCGCCCAAGCGCGGGAAATGTTCCGACGGGGCGTTGATGTGGGGAACTGGCGGGCCTTGCTTTTGCTCGTTGTCGAGTACGTTGACTTAGATCTTGTCATCCGAGGATAGTCGTATTTACCTCTTCATCCTTGGCGTCACTCTTGCCGGCATCGTCATCTGTCAGCGACACCCATGTTGTGCAGGGACGGCGTAGAGAGAGGCCTTAGGGGACGCGAGATTTACGATCCTGCCAACCGAGACGAATCCTCAATGAGTGACTACCTCCGAGTCGATTTTCGACCGGAAGGAGGTGGGATCCTTGAGAGGGCGTCGTCTGAGCGCGGAGGAAATCGTGACGATCAAGGTGTTGGCAACGAAAGGGGCAACCAATTCGGCAGTTTCTCGTATTGTTGGAGTGACAGAAGGAGCTGTGAGGTACCACCTGAATAGAGACCTTGACTCCAATGGTAATGCAAAAGCTTTTAAAGCTGAAGCAGTCCGCGAGGTGATCAAGCACTGGATAGCGACCAAGGAGCATGGACAACGGCCGGTCAACATCAAAGATCTCTTTGAGCACCTCGTTTTGGAGTATGCCTACGAAGGATCGTATAAATCCGTCCTCCGGTATGTCCGTGCTCACTATCCCAAGCCTAAGATTCGGACTTTTCGTCGTGTCGAAACACCGCCCGGGGCGCAAAGCCAAACGGACTGGGGTGAATTTCCCGGGGTGAGGATCGCCGGCGAGACAGTCGATCTCCACGCTTTTGTGATGGTGCTGTCCCACAGCCGGATGCCGGTGGTGATCTGGACTCGGAGCGAAAACCAGCTGTCCTGGCTGAAGAGCCATAACGAAGCCTACCGACGACTCGGTGGTGTGCCCGCCGTCAACCGCATCGACAACGTTAAGACAGCCATTGCTCGTGGGGCCGGCGCTTGGGGGACGATTAATGAAACCTACCGTGCCTATGCCCTGGCAGTGGGGTTCCACATCGACGCCTGCCAACCCCGGGCCGCCAACGCTAAGGGCAAGGTCGAGGCGAAGGTAAAGCTCTCCCGTTTTCTCCTTGATCCTCGGGACAAGGACTGGATTTCCCTTGAGGCGCTCCAGGCCGCAAGCGATCTGCTCATAGAACGCTGGGCGAAACAGGCGCTGTGTCCGGCCACGGGTAAAAGCGTCTTCGATAGTTGGCAGGACGAGGTAGAACGCCTTGGCAAGTTGCCGATCTTGCCAGAACCTTTCGACATTGCCGTAACCAGGCCTGTCCGGCCGGATTGCTCGGTGTCTTTTGAGGGACGATTTTATCCGGTGCCGTTTGCTCATGTGGGGAGCCAGGTCGAAGTGCGTGGCTGTGCCGGCACGGTCCAGATTCTGGCTGAGGGTCGGATCATCCGGGAGTTTTCGCGCGGGACTTCCCAAAGGGTGCTGACTGACCAGGACTGCTACGAAGGCGAAGCCACGGACAGGGTTCTGCCTCCGCCCCCTTTGGGGAAAATGGGGAAACGTCTCCAGGAAATCATGGAGATGGACGTGGAGAAGCGGCCGATTGATCTGTACGCGGCCCTGGCAGAGGTGGCCAGATGAACGGGCGCGTGGATATCGACACGGTTCGGGACGCCTTCTCCCGCCTGGGCCTGACCTTCGCCGCCGAAGCCCTGGCCGAGGCGCTTAACGATGCTGTCAAAGAGGAACTGCCCCCGCATACGGTCGTCAATCGGTTGCTGACTGTGGAACTCGAACGCCGTGAAGAGCGACGAATACGCACAGCGCTCAAGCTCTCCGGGTTGCCGCCGGGCATGACGCTTGGGAACTTCGACTTCAGTTTCCAGCCGAGCATCGAGCGCAGCCGGATCGAGACACTCTCCACTTGCGCCTTTGTGCGGCAGCGAGAAACGATTCTGATCCAAGGGCCGCCCGGGACGGGAAAAACGCACCTGTCCGTGGCGCTGGGCGTGAAGGCGGTGGGAAATGGTTTCTCCGTTGCCTTTTACACCCTGGACGCACTCCTACACGCGGCCCGCAGGGATGCAGACCGACCTCCTCAGCGGCTCAAGGGGTTGAAATATCATAAATCGTCTCTTCTGATCATCGACGAAATGGGCTTTCAGCCTCTGTCGCGGAGCGATGCGTCACTGCTGTTTCGAGTGGTGAATTACCGCTACGACAAGGGGAGCACGATCATCACCACCAACAAGTCCGTCAAGGACTGGCCGGAAATCCTGGCCGGAGACGAGGTGATGGCTACGGCGATCTTGGACCGGTTGCTGCACAGGAGCCACGTTCTGAACGTCACGGGGCGCTCCTATAGGCTCAAGGACCTGGAAAACATGCTCAAGTAGCCTAAGCCCCATCGCGGCCCACCATGGCACGAGCGCTTGGCCCGTCAAGGCCAAGCCCCTTCGGGGTCGGCTGTCGCCGAGCCTTGACCGCCCAAGCTTCCTCGCGCCGCAAGATATCGTGGGCGATGGGGCGGGAATGCCGCCGGTGGGGGCTTCGAAGCAAGAATGGAAGTGGAACAACGGTACCCGGCATTATGTTGGGAGGTGGATCAAACCGAGCGGGACTCGTAAGAACTCGTGTCCCCTAACCTCGTAAAAACTCCCGTCCCTGGACACATGACCAGCAGGCTGCACAGGAACGTCTGGCGCAAGACGGCGAGGATGAGCGGGCCTCGAGGCCTTGCCCTGCCGAGGCCCAGCCAGTCGCCAAGCAGGATGACCTTGGCCAGGATGGCCGCCTCAATCAGGGAATAGCCGTAGTGATAGTAGGAGAGGTGGTGCTCCTGCAGCACCAGACGCTTATAGATTGTAAACGAGCCGAGAAAAGCGGCCAGATAGACGAATAGCATGAGGTAGTCCTTGGTCTCCTGGACGAGGCGCTCCTTGACCCTGGCTTTGTCGATGGTCATGTCCTTCCTCCGCGAACGGTCTTGGGGCCTTACGAAAACCTATGTCGAACTTGCCGGTTTTTTTGGAAAAACACAACGCCTTGGCCGGGGGAGCAAAATTTGGCCTTGCCTCAAGCCATGGTCGCAGCAGGTCACCCCGCCCAAACGCCAAAGCCGGCCGTGTTCCAGTGCGCGATCACGTCCGTGACATTTGGGCCTTAAGTATGATCCTTGCTCATGAGTTTCTTAAAACCGGCTGGGAGTCAGGCTCTCGCATGGCTGAAGACTTACGCCGCCACGCGGTCAGCCAACTGCCGGATTTCATGGTTCCTGCTGCAATAGTCTTTCATGTGTACGTCTTCGCATGGCTGTCGTCATTGATTGAACCCGATTTGCCCAATTGTATTGTGCGCTACTAGGCATTTCGGTTTTTCCTTGCAAATTTAATTGCAAAGGTTATGATATGATTAATTCCATAGTAAAAGACTATGCGCAATTATAGGGAAAATAGCTTGAATCGGGCACTAAACGAAGTCAGGCGCAACTGTATCGGTAAAGCTAAAATAATCAGATTTAAATCTAATAATGTATAGTCGCTAAAAAATAAATTTAGCTTTGCGAATGTTGCAGCGTCTGCAGAGATTGGAACTTGTAATTCTATTGGCAGTTTGTTCTGAACAGACAAACAGAAGGAAGTTCATATGAAAGCATCGCCAGTCCTTGTATTATTCTTATTTTTTTTTCTTACTAATGGATTAGCTAATGCTGAAGAATCTTGCAATTTGAGATTTGCACCACTTCCAATGGAAAGCAGGGAAGCCATTGTTAAACAATTTAAACCAATGTTTATTTATATCCAAGAAAAAACTGGATGTAAAATTGAATTTGAATATTCTGATGATTACGTAGAGATCTTAAATAAAATGAAATCAAACTCAGTTGACTTGGCATATCTAGGGCCTTTGCCTTACGTGATTTTAAAAAAAGAATACGATGATGTGTCCCCAGTTGTGTTATTTAAAGAATCATCGGGAGAACCAAGCTATACATGTTGTGTGATTGATAATGCAAATTCAAAAACAGATTTATCTACGCTGAAGAATTCAAAAGTAGCATTGACTCAACCCCTGTCTACTTGCGGATATTTGTCAACAAACGGTATTATGAGAGACAATGGGAATAGCCTCAGTAACAATCTATACAAATATCTTGACCGGCATGATGATGTTGCGCTTGCGGTTGCGCGAGGAGAGTATAGCGTTGGTGGCTTAAAAACTGCAATAGCAAAAAAATATACACATCTTGGGGTGAACATAATCGCAGAAACAGACAAACTGCCTGGATTTGCACTTGTTGTTAATAGTAGGACAGTTAGTCAAGAGGTGATCAGTAAAATTCATAACGCGTTGATTTCTCTCCAGCCAAAAGGCAAGGATTCTGAGTTGCTTGCGTCTTGGGGTGCGAACATAAAGTTTGGAACCTCTCCAGCAAGCGACAAAGACTATGATCAAGTACGAAAACTTCTAGGAAATGAATCAATTCCATCTACCGGAAACTTTTAAAATTAAGTTTCAAAATGAATACAACACCTGCAACTGACAAAAAAATATTAATCTATTATTTATTTTTTATTATTTTGCTAGCGATTGCTATCGCTAGTTATTCCATATTGGACAAAAATAGGCGAGAAAGGATCAATGCTCACTATTCTGAGATATTGTCTAATCTTGACATTGCGTACAGGGCTTCTGTAAAAATGTATGGAATGTCAATAGACAATATCGTAATCAACCAAATTCAGACCGAAGAAAATCTAGTTTTACTAAACAAAGGGTTTTTATCTCAAGAAACGGAGCAAAATAAAGATAGAGGCGCGCTCTATGCCAACATGCACAATATTTATAAGGAACTTAAAAATAATAATTTGCGGCAACTGCAGTTTTACGACAAAGAAGGCACTAGCTTCCTAAGGATGTATTTGCCAGAATTTTACGGAGACAATCAACTAAAGATTAGGCCCCTTCTACAGAAAGTGTTTCAAACTATCAAACCAACACAGGGTTTTGAAACAGGTGCGACCGTATCCGGATTTAGATACATATATCCCCTTTTGTTTAATAATGAATTTATTGGAGCTGTTGAATTTTGTCTTTCTACGAAGTCAATACGCGACTCGCTGGAGTATCTAGATTCAAAGAAGGAATACCTTCTTATTGTCAAAAAAGATGTTGTCTCTAGAATATTGGTTCAGGACCAGGAGTGGCTGTATAGTCCATCTGTGATTAACGATAGTTACTTAGTCGAAGACCCTAATGCAGTTTTACCAGACAGTCCTTCGCCATTGTCGAATGTTGCAAAAAGTTTATCACAAAAAATAAGTAGAGATAAGAGTGTCAATGCCAACATCTTAACGGAGAAAAGCTTTGCAGTAACGGAAACTGAGAGCAATGAACACTATTCAATTGCGTTCCTGCCGATTAAAAATATAGATGGCAAATTAATTGCCTACCTAATTGGTTTTTCAAAAGACGACATAGTATACGAGTTAAATCAAGAATTTATTAAATACACCTCGTTGCTTTTAGGGACTCTTTTTTCAATACTCGTTTTGATAATATCTTTAAAAAGAAAAACGGACTCTCTGAACGAAGAAAGGGCTAATCTTGTGACTATAACCGACACTCTTTCTGAGGGTGTCTACGCAATGGACACCAATGGTATTATAACAGAAATTAATCCTTCCGGACTAAATATCTTAGGATACGATAAAAACGAAGTCGTTGGAAAAGTAGCTCACGATTTGTTTCATTCTCATTCCCAGACTGAACAGACAAAGCTTGAGGACTGCCCATTTTTTAAAAAAGTATCCTCTGGCGATAATTATGTCGCTGAAGATCTTTTTATTACAAAATCTGGCAAAATAATTGATGTCGAAGTTTCGAGCAGACCGATCGTCATAAAAAACGAAGTGACTGGATCGGTAACTGCATTTCATGACATAACTTCGAGAAAAATTGCTGAACGTGAATTAAAAGAAAGTCAAGAATACGCAAGAAATTTATCGGAAGCTGTTCAACAAAGCCCTCTCGGGATAGCAATCTGCGACCTTGGCGGTTCGATAATCTACAAAAATATGGTCTACAGCGAATTGTGTGCTCAATCAGAAGAACACGATCTGATATTCGATGCAGATTCTGACGGTAACGTTTTGATATTTGGATCATTTGCGGAAGAGTTAAAATTGTTAACAGGAAATTTTAAATGGACAGTTGATCGTAAAACAACAACGGTAGATGGAAAGGAATTTTGGGAAAACATCACAATTTCTATACTCAAAGATGGCGACGTCCCGTCTGGTTTTTTAATCTCTCGTGAAGATATAAGCAGCAGAGTTAAGATGGAGTCTGAACTCAAAGACAACCTACAGGTTCTGAATATTTTAATGGATAGCATGCCCATTGGTGTTGTAATAGTTGATGCTGCAACGCGAATAATCGAAAGAGTCAATCCTTCTGCAGCAGCTATGTTCGGAGCAGAACAAGACTTCATTATAGGAAACATATGTCATAATTTTTTGTGTCCAGCAGAGCAATGCCAATGTCCAATACTTGACAAAAAACATACAGTAGACAATTCAGATAGAATAATGATACAATCTAACGGGACTAAAATTCCTGTTATTAAAACTGTAAAAATAATACGCATTGGTAACCAGGAAAAACTTTTAGAATGTTTCATTGATATTCGCCAAAGGAAAAAAATCGAAGATGATTTGCTTGGAGCGAACAACAAACTTAAAGAGGTTGCTGAACAATCAAAACATCTCGCCATTCAAGCCGAGGCAGCAAGTTTGGCAAAGAGCTATTTTCTGGCCAACATGAGTCATGAAATACGAACTCCAATGAATGCGATTATAGGAATGACATTCCTCTGCCTTAAGACAAACCTTGATGAAACACAAAAGCAACATCTTCTAAAAGTTGACAAAGCTGCGAAATCCTTGCTTCGACTCTTGAATGATATTTTAGATTTTTCTAAAATAGAGGCAGGAAAGCTCGAGATAGAGGCTACAGAGTTTGACGTCATGGATGTTATAGATCATGTTAAGAATATAGCGTCAATACGAGCGCAGGAAAAAGAGCTTGAATTTTTAATAGATATATCTTCATTTTTTTGCCCAAAAATCATTGGCGACTCGTTGCGATTAGGTCAAATTCTCATAAATATTGTTGGTAATGCCATAAAGTTTACAGAAGATGGCTTTGTTATTTTGAAAGTTAATTTTGTTCAGTTAGATACTGCAACTGTTTTGCTTGAATTTGAAGTTTCAGATACAGGCATAGGGATTTCTGTTGAAACGATCGACTCTTTATTCTCTCCCTTTTCACAGGCCGATGTTTCTACTACAAGGCAATATGGCGGATCAGGGCTCGGGCTTTCAATTTCAAAAAAGCTCATAGAGGCTATGGGCGGTATAATAGAAGTTAAAAGTAGACTTGGCGAAGGCACTACATTTTTATTTAATGTGCCTTTAGCCGTATCGTCCAGTATATGTCCTTATCAATCTGAAATTGATGCTCGATTTGCATCTAAGGTTGTACTCGCGGTAGATGATAGCTCTGATTCGTTATTTTTGCTAGAAAAATATCTGTTAATGCAGGGCGTTAATCCTTTGTTGGCTAACTCAGGCAATGAAGCCATCAGTATTTTAGAGTCTTTGGACCGTCCTCCAGATATGATAATAACTGACTGGAAGATGCCAAAATTATCAGGCATTGAGTTCATCCGTTGCGCTAAAAATAAAAACCTCATTGATGAAAACACTATTTTATTGATATTATCTGCGTATAGTTCCGAGCAATTTAAAGAGGAATCATTTAACGAAGGATTTCACGCATACTACAGCAAACCATTAATGCCGAAAGATGTGAGATCGATGTTATTTGATTCATTCGGTTTTATTGACAAGGAAATGCATAGTGAAGAAGACATAATTGAACTGGATGATCTTGAGAATTGGTACTTTGAACCAGCGACCATACTGTTAGTTGAAGATAACATAGTAAACCAAGAGGTCGCCAAAGCCATATTGGAAGGTGTCAATTTAAAAGTTATTTTAGCATCAGATGGATATAAGGCAATCGAATTGATTAATGAGAATAAAATTGACCTTGTTTTGATGGACCTGCAACTTCCTGGGATTGACGGCTTTGAAGTCTCTAGGCGAATTATGGCTGACGATAAATTTAAGGACATTCCCATAATTGCAATGACAGCTCATGCAATGATTGATGTTAAGGATAAGATTTTAGCATCTGGCTTACGTGGCCACTTGCCAAAACCGATAGACATCCGTGAACTATATTCTGTCCTTTCGAATTTTTTGAAATCATCTCAAAAAAATATTAACAAGAGAAATAAAATTTCTGGTAAATTTGAAGCTGAAAAATTTCCTGCATGTATTGAAGGGGTAGATGTTGAAAAATATCTCGAAAAATTTAAATATGACTATAAAATCTGCGCCGAGATATTAAGATCTGTTTACATCGACTGCGCTCGTCATTCATTAGATATTTCTCGCAGTGTTGAGTCGAGGGACAAGGAGAAGCTTTTGTTTTTGAGCCATACAATCAAAGGAATGGCAGGAAATATTTTTGCATCAAGTTTGCAGATCGCAGCAAAATCATTAGAAGACAATTTAAAACTAGATAAAAATTACGACAAATCATTCGATTTAATTAAGAGTGAGCTTAAAGTGCTCGAAACTTCTCTTCGTATTTTTGCAACGGAAGCTGATAGGCCAGTCTTCGATGATAGTCATAGGCTCTCTTTTCTGGAATTAAAAAATATTTCTCAACAACTTGTTGCTTCAATTAAAACTAAAAAACCAATTGACATAGACAGAATTACTCAAAATATTAATATTGATGCTATTCCTTTAAAATTCAAAAGCAAGATGCAAAATATTTTACAGCGCATTGATGAATTTGACTATGTCTCTGCAGAAGATCAGCTTGAGTCTTTCATCTCTACACTAACAGGAGCCAGCGGTGAATAATTTAGAAAAATGCACCGTTTTGATTGTAGATGATGTTAATGCTAATATCAGAATTTTAATAAACGCTCTTTCAGAGTATTACGAAATAGCAGTAGCCAACAATGGGCAAGCCGCATTGGACTATTGCGTAAATAGTAAGCCTGATTTGATTCTATTGGATATAATGATGCCAGGGTTGTCGGGTTACGATGTTATAAAATCATTAAAGTCTAATGTATCTACTCAAAAAATACCTGTCATATTCTTGACTGCTCTTTCAGAAATTGAAAACAAAACTAGAGGTTTCGATCTTGGTGCTATTGACTATATTATAAAGCCATTTGAAATAAGTGAAGTGCGTGCCAGGGTAAAAACCCACTTGACATTGGTTCTTGCTTCTAGATTCATAGAAGATCAAAATATTCATCTCGAAGCCCTAGTAAAAGCAAGGACCGAAGAGTTAGTGTTGACTCGCCAAGCAACAATTGAAGCACTAGCTTCCTTAGCCGAACATCGTGACCCTGAAACAGGCGGACATATTAAAAGAATTAAGCATTACGTGATCGCGCTGGGAAAAGAACTTCAGACAAACTCTCCATACGCGCATCTAGTTGATGATAACTATATAGATCTTTTAGCCTTGTCATCCCCCCTGCATGACATAGGCAAGGTTGGCGTTAAAGATAGTATCCTTTTAAAACCAGGAAAATTAACAGTACAAGAATTCGAAGAGATGAAAAAACATACTCTCCATGGGTATGAAGCCATCCTGGCAGCTGAAAGCAATTTGGGAGATAATTCATTCCTCAAAGTTGCAAATGAAATTACTTATTTTCATCACGAAAAATGGGATGGCTCTGGTTATCCGCGTGGTCTAAAGGGCGAAGAGATTCCGCTGTCAGCTAGAATCATGTCTATCGCGGACGTATATGATGCACTGGTTTCAAAAAGAGTTTATAAAGAAGCCATCAAGCATGAGGAAGCTGTAAGAATTATTGCTTCTGAAAGAGGGAAGCATTTTGACGACATCCTGGTTGTGGCATTTTTAAATATAAACAAAGAGTTTGATTCCATACGCCACAATTTCAATGGATAAACAATTTTTTTGTGTAATTGAACTAAATGACGAGCTTGGCAACAAGAAAGCGAACCGACTATTTCTACAATTGCCGAGAAAATAGAGATTGAAGTTATTTGAATTCTTTAAATTAGCCTTGTTTAAGCCGGACTGTGTGGTTGGACAGCAACGATTGGTATGTCAAGTTCCTCGCCAAGGCGCTGCCAGTCCATTGCCGACCGAGTTTTGAAGACAGCTCTGTACTGGGCTGGTGCGACGACGGTACCACCTAGGTAGTCTGAAAGCCGCTGTCGAAAGCGCGGTTCCAAGGCCGCTACCGCCACCCAGCCATCCTGGGTTTCATAGAGGTTGTATTCGGGACTGCCGCCACCGAGCAGGCCTCCTGATGTAGTGAGTCCACGCCTTAAAGGCTCTGCCATACTCGCAACGGCGTCAGCCAAAACGACTTGGGCGTAACCACCCTGTCTGGATTTAAAACGCGCCAGCAGAAGTCCCAAGGCACTACTTACCGCCCGCTCCGCTCCTACGATGTCAGCCAGTAGTGCTCGCGGTAGGCAGGGAGGGTCGAGAAGGCCCATGGTTGCTTGGTAGGTGAGGTCATGGCCGGCCACGTTTTCACGCGCCCCGGGGTAACCAATGATGGCGACCTGACAGAGCTTTGCAAATCCCTTGTGCAATTCCTCCCAGCCAAGCCGCATTTGTTGAAGGGCAACTGGCCGGTTGGATGTGATCAGGAGGTCGGCTTGGCTTAGCTGTTCATCAAAGGCGGCCCGGCCAGATGTGTCCTTCAGGTCGAGTGTGATGCGTTCTTGGCCGGAAACAAGAGCAGCGTACCAGCCTGGGCTATAGTGTGCTAAAGGATCGCCTGTGATGGGTTCGACCTTTAAAACCCGTGCACCCATCTCTTGAAGCTGGTTGGCCGCCAAAGGCCCGGGCAGATTGAGTGCGATGCTTACAACCGTAATGCCTTCCAAAGCCATAGTATTTTTATCCATACTTTTTTCCTTGATTGGACAATTTTTCTGAAAGTTAGAAATATCGTAAAAAATTATTGCATAAAAAAATCATCGTAAGTCGATTATTTTTATTCTGCAACAATATACTGTTGGGGCTCGGCAATAAATCGTTTGGAGGCCCTGTGGATCGCTGCTTTTTCATTTCTCATCTTCGTATGGGCGAATACATCGTTCCTGACGATCAGGACTATGCTATAAGTCAGTTTGAGCCGCGTGATGCCCTTGGCGTTTCCCGCCTGACGTACACTATCTACGGAGACGCGCATCCGTTCGATTACGTATACGATCCGTCCGAGGTAGCTCGGCTTTTTGCGTCAGGTTCGCAGTACGCCATGATCGCCAGATCGGTAGATGGTGTCGTTCTTGGCATGATAGGCATCTATCGGTGCTCGCTGTGGCCGAGTCTTTTCGAGTTGGCACAACTCATGATCCTGCCCAATCAGCGCGGTAAGGGCATGGCTATAGAATTGTGGCGGCAGGCCATGGCCACGCTGCCGGAGATGGCCGGGGCCGGGGCGATCTTTGGAGAGGCGGTCTGCACGCACACCTTCTCCCAGCAAATGTGCCAGGAAAGCGGGATGCTCCCGTGCGGCATCATCCTAGACGCTATCCCTTCAAAAGCCTATGCCTCGCGTGATACTGGCAAGGCACGTACCTCACTTCTGTTGACTACGAAACCACTGAAAAACATGCGTCTCTCCGCAGCATTGCCGCAATGGTATCGTGCTGAATATTCCATTCTATGCGACACAATGGCACTCGAAAGGACGGTGTCCCCTAGCGTCCCGGAAACGATGGCGAAGCAATCTACCATTGAGGTGACGCATTTCCCCCAGGCGGACTGCGTGAAGCTGCTGGTTCGGCGTGCTGGACACGATTTGGCACAACTGTTGGCGGAGCAAGAGCTCGCAGCTAGTGAAATGGGCATTGTGCAGGTGGTATTTAATCTGGGAGAGCCGACCTCACTTGCTGGCATCGAGAAACTTAGGGAGCGGGGATATTTTTTCGGCGGATTTCTACCCTTCTGGTTTGGCCACAGCGACGGGTTACTATTGCAGCGCCGCAAGGAACAGCCATCTTTCAACGACATAAAATTGCTCAATGATGCCCCGTCTTTTTTGATTGATCTGGCCCGTCGGGATGCGGCAGATGCCTCGTCACACTGGAAACAATGGGGCAGGAGATAGGCGCGGTGCCGCACACTCAAAACAGAATCAGGAGAACATAACGTTTGTTTTATGCTACAGATAGACTTACTGGTCGGTTTGAAGTGCTTGAGGTCGGTCCGTGCTATTTTGCTGGCTAGGGCCTAGCTGCAAAATGAGCGAAAGTTTGTGACCAAAGGTGTTCACTGAACGTATATGTCCCAAAAGGGTTTAATAAACCGAATGGATCACGACGACGAAGCGCAACTTATTGAGGATATCCTTGACGGCGAGGCCGAAGCATATGCTGTTCTGGTTCGCCGTTACCAAGGGCCAATCTATGCCCTTATGACTCGAATGTGTAAAAATATAGAAGACGCGAGCGATTTGACTCAAGAGACCTTTGTGGTTGCTTATGAAAAAATGGATCGATTCAAAAATGGATCACGGTTTTTCCCGTGGCTTTATACCATTGGTCTGAATATCGGGCGTGATTACTTGAGAAAACGTGGACGTGCCGAAGTTTCTTCCTGTGATTTGCCTGATGGATTTATTGAAAACTTAAGTTCAGAGTCGTCAACAGATGAAGTGATAAACGGTATTGATTCTGGTTTGATTTTAAATGCTATGGATGCGCTTGGAATAGGAACTAGAGAGGCGTTGATGCTCCGATATCAGCAGGGGATGTCTATAAAAGATATCTCTGGGGTGTTAGGGATTTCCGTAAGTTCTGTTAAAATGAAAATATCACGAGGACTTGATAAACTACGCGTGATATTTGTTCATATTAAAAATGGGCCATCGTTATGAAAAAGAAAGATAAGACTGACGCTGAAATACATCGCCTTGTTGGCTATATTGCTAGCATACCACGCCAGGATGTTCCAGAAGATATTCTTCCCCAGGTGATGTCTCGAATTAAAGTAAAGCACCAATCGTGGCTAAAAAAATATCTGCGCCAATTGCGTCGTTCTGTCGTAGGCCCAACAGGACGAGCAGTCATGGTCGGTGGTTTAGCATCAGTCGCCTTTCTCGTCGCAGTTTCGTTACTCGTTCCTGACATTCGAAAATCTTATTTCACCCAAAAAACTCCTTCTTCGGTTGAACTTGCTCGCAGGCCAGACAATATACGACTTGCGAGAGCAGATGTTGGTCTTAGTAAGGAAGTCACTTTCGTTGCTCATTTGCCCAGTGCGAAAGACGTTGCAGTCATAGGAACTTTCAATAATTGGGATCCGAGTCGCCATGTTATGCGCAAAGCCACTGGCGGAGATGTCTTCACGCTTACGGTGTCGTTGCCAATGGGCCGATACGTCTATGCCTTCCTTATTGATGGAGTACTTCTGCAACCTGATGTGGGAGCATTGATTCAGGAAGATGATGGTTTTGGAAATACCAACTCCGTGTTAATCCTTGAAGAAGAAAACCTGCAAAATAATAGGGAATCTCATGAACGTCCGCTTTAGAGGCTTAGCGGCCGAGCTTGCCCTAGCGGCCACGTTGTTATGGCCAGTAACAGCAATGCCGGAGACGAAATCGGGCTTGGTTGAATCAATGGAGTCGGCACGTGGGGCCGGAGTGCCCCAACCCGATATTGATCGTGTTCTTGCTCTTGGCTTCAAATACGGTTTGAGTGAAATGGATACGGCGACTCTTCTCGAGTCAACAGGAAGGGCGTCGGCGTCAGGCAGGCAGACTGTTTATGTGGTAGATAAGGTCGAAGAGGGCCTGGCCAAAAGGATCGCTGTCACCAATATTACAAAAGTGGTGGAAATAAGGACGGGTGATTTTATTTTTGCACGTCAAATTCTTAAAAATTTTAATTGTGATGACCCGGAGCTCAACGAGCGGTTGTCGGATACTTTGCGCATGGGGCTTTCGCAGCAAGATATTGAGGAATGTGCTGGCAATGTACAGCGTTCAGCTGAAGAAATTGTCCAAGCAGTAGAGTTTTTGGCTGCTGTGCGCCAAACCGGAGTTGATTCAGCGGGGGCGTCGACCCTAACATCCCGTGCCCTTGGAAGTGGCCGTTTTCCTAGTTCCTTGCTGGAACTGGCTCGGCTGATCCGTGACGCTAAGAAAATGGGACAGCCAGATGATTCGGTGCTGAGCAACGCGGCGAAGATTATTGAAGGTTCTTTGAGCATCTCTGATGCCCGAAAATCCATGGGACTTTCTGCGAGTAGTTCACCTACAGGCTCCACGAATGGCAAGGGGAAAGCGGGGGCTGGCTATGGACAAGGCTCAGGCCAGGGTTCAGGGGCCGGTGCTGGTTCTGGAAGTGGAAGGGGCGGGAACGGATCTGGTGGAGGTTCCGGCGGCTCCGGTGGCGGATCAGGAGGAGGAGGTTCAGGTGGTGGTGGTGGTGGTGGTGGTTCTGGCGGCGGAGGGGGAAGGGGAGGGCGTAATTAGTTTGCCGTAACCCTTTTGAAGTTTTGAATATTTTGACTGCAATTGAATTTTATTTTTTGTCTGTGACCTTTGTCCTCTGCCGCACGTATATTCTATTAAATGCAATAAGGAGCAACTCATGATCAAGAAAATGGTTTTGACAGCAGCGTTGTTTGGTTTTGTCGCCTTTTCAGTGAACGCATGGGCTGGGAATGGATTTGGTGCCGGTGTCGGAAATGCACAAGGCACTGGAGCAAATGGAGCCATCGGTAGCGGTACAGGGGTGTGCCCCCTTGGCGATGGTACGGGGCTGGGGCTGGGGCTTGGACTTATGCTTGGATTTGGCGATGGAACTGAACCTATGCCTCAGGATGGAACCGGTTTTGGAGCACCCATCAATAGATAGTAAGCTTTATTTACCAATGTTCCCCGAAGTTAAACCGACACTGCGGGGAACATTGGTAAAGCTGTTTCATCGCTAAAGCAACTTTTCTTAGTAATTTAATACGAACGGGTAGCATTTGAATGCGCCCTCGGTCGATCAAATCGGTCTATTGGATTGGAAAATTAGTCTAGTTTGCATGCGTCCGATTATGTTTACTTAAATTGTTTTAGATCTAAGCCTGTAGGTGGTCATGGCAGATGAAGGATGTATTAATAATGTTGGTACTTATAAATGTTGTATTGGCGTCAAGTCTTGTTGCGTTGCTGTTTGTCGTTTGTTGGAAAACTATGATTGTTCATTTGTTGTGCTGTATGGTGACATTTGCTTGTTGTTGTTTTGTTGGCAAGGCTTTGAAGTGCCAAGCGGAAAATGTGTCCTGACACTGCGGCAGGCATACGAAATCTAGAAGAGTGAATTTCCTGGCGTTGGTGTTTTGGCGAGCCTCAATCTGTTCCCTTCAACTTTTTGATTCTATAGTTTGCAGACGCGATTCGGCTAATCGCCAAGGTAGTCGTCTATTGTCTTTTTTCATGAGGGAATAAGCGTTTCTAGCAACTGTAGCGGTGATGCGGCCTTGTATAATCATTTGCTCGATTAGCCAAATAGTTCCATACACCTGTACTTCTTCTCTCGTAGCTGCTTGGCGTAGATCGTCGTCGCCAGTCAAGAGAGGGCATTTTCGATGTTCCGCGAGTGCTAATGCAAATAGATCGTTACGACTTGGCTTTCGGTGAATACGAGCAAGATCTTCTACACGTTTTACCAGTAATGAATCAAGGCTTTGTATAATTAGACCCATATCGACAAAGTGCCCGTGCTGTTCTTCTAGCTCCTCATAAAAGAGGATGTCTGGGACTGCAAATTGAAAGTCTAAGCTGAACATTGAAGCAAGTAGTTCGCCAGTTTGGATGTCAATAAGAATGTTGGCATCACTGATGAGGAATAGCATGAATTCCTTCCAGTGCGCGAAAACGCCGGAAGTTTATTAGGGGCATTCCCAAAAGTTCCGCCGCCTTGGCCTCCCCTATATACCCTTCTCCCAGTGCATGGAAGATGTGTTGTTCAAAAACATGTGTTTTCTCGGAAGGATACGGGGGGCCTGGTTCAACTCGATGCCATCCAAGCATGCGGAATTTGATCATTGTACGCTTGTGATATTCTTGCGAAATAATTCCTAAATCCTTCGCTCGATAAAGAGTTGCCGACATGCTTAGCCCGAATTCTTCCTTGAGCAAAGCCAATTCCTTTGGCTCAATGGAAGTGCGGCGAGTGCCAAGTTCCTGGAGGACTGAACATCGCGGGAATAGGAATGCCCCAGCAAATCGATGACATGCTTTCTCTTCGTCAAGGGTGGTTTGTAGGCGACCACGAAGCATAAGATGCCCAAGTTCGTGTGCAAGTGTTAGGCGTTGCCGGTCACCTGGCCAATTGCCACCAACTACAATGACAGGCATTCCATTTGCTGTAGCAGCAAGTCCATCAAATTTTGCGTCAGAATTGGTATCTACCAAGAACACGCGGATTCCATGTGATTCCAATAGGTCGGTAATATCTGGAATAGGATTTAGACCTATATTCCATTCTTTGCGCAGTGCTTCAGCAGCGAACTCTATGCTGTCGAAAGTCGAAAACTCAGCGACTAAACTTTGAGATTGTACAAATGGCTTCACTGGAGTAGTCGGGAAAAAGCTCTCCAGTTCCAAGCGTCGTTCAATTTGATCAACCACTTCTTGTGTGATGGCAGCCAATCGTTTCTTTGGCAACGAGCATTTTTTGCGATATTCTAGGCCCGTAAGATCAATTGTGTCCGGACGGAAAAAATATTCGCTACGAACTTTCAATGTCCGTGCAAGTTTGAGGAGAACGTCAGAGGAGGGCAGAACCTTCCCATCCTCGTATTTTTTTATGGCCGCGTGCGACAGACCTACCTGAGTCCCAACTTCTCGGAGGGAGAGGCCGGCAGCCTTGCGGGCGTTCGTGAGTCGCTTTGCGAACATACGGCCCCCTTTTTTAGGTTTACATCGACGTACTATTTATAGGTCTTTGTAAACCATGGTCAAGGGGGGATTTTCTCTGCCGGTCAATATTGGAGTCCCGGACAAAGACCAGTCGAGCGTTTTGACCATCGCCAGGGGCCAGGAGGGTTGAGTAGGTAAACCTAGTCGGAACCCATAGGATTTGACCGGATTTACTCGGACTTAAGTGGCTGTAAATATGGGTGAAGTACGCTAAATGAAAGTCCTTTCACGCCGGTAACAGGGGTTCAAATCCCCTTGGGGACGCCAAGCAAATCAAAGGGTTATCCTTCGGGATAACCCTTTTTTTGTTATGGACTCACGGGTGGACACATTTTTCAAAATATCGCCGGTGTCCTGGAAAATTTTTACGTGAATTCAGTGTGCTGGAAGCGCTATTGAGAACGGGACAGTGAGTCAGGTTTTAGATCGGTGAACCCCAAGTTGTTCCCCAGAGGGCATCCAGCTAGCAAAACTGGTTTTTTCCCTTGCTTACCTCATCTCGTTTCCCAGCGTTTATCATGCACGGTCAGATTTCACTCGGTAAGGCGTGCTTCGCACTCGGACTGAGGTGTTGGGTTATTTGGAAGTATATGGTAAAAAAAATGTACTCCCGTTGGACGAATCAGTTCCCTAGTTCCAAAGGAAAACTGGATGCTTACGATAAAACGACTCTTAAGTACAGTCTTGCTTGTTCTTATTGGACTATACACAGCGGCAGCACTAACAAACATAGTGCACTCGATTGATGTCTATAATAAAGCTGATTATATCTGTCAAATTAACGATATCTCAGATGATCTGTACGATGCCGTACAGCATTTTGGATTTGAAAGAGGACGGGTGAATGTTGTTCTCAGAGATTCCGGCCCCGTGGAATCAATGGAAAACAATCGAGTGTTCATAGCAAAGCAAAGAAGCGAAGGCGAAAAAGCGTTACAAAATGCTATAACCAAAATCAATGCGTTAAAAAAAGATAAATTCATCAACATAGAAACCAGCCCTGTTGAGTTTAATACATCAGTGTCAACGTTGCGAAATGCCGTAGATTGCGAAATGAAAATACCTCTAACAGACAGGGACAACAAACTTGTTGCTCGTTGGTTTGATACGATGACAGAGTTTATTGACAGCCTGGAGGAGCTACTCTTTGCCCTAACTTCTGACATAAAAATCATCGATGGCACGTCGCGTGAATTTTTTACCATAAAATCAAAACTTTTGTCTCTACGCAATTCAGCAGGTCCGGAATGCTCCCTGGTGCTTTCGGCCTATGGAACTGACGGAGTGCTTTCTGACAATGACCTCATTAAAGTATTTAAGCTAGAAGGTGTCACATCGCGATTAATCCAAGACATTAGGCTATCAGCAAGGCTACTTGACAATGCAGCACTCAACATGGCCTTGAAAAATTTTAATACAAAATACATAGACCAATTTGTTCCGATTCAAAAATCAAGTCTTGATGCAATATTTTCAAAGCAGAAATTGCCATACGAAAAACAAGCTTACGAAAAAACAATGGTCGATGCTTTGAATTCAATCGCCCCCCTAATGGAATCCGCCATAACGACGACAAATCAGTATGCAATGGAAAGGCTGGCATTTTCTAAAAAATCACTTTCCGAAGCAATATTTTACTCTGCTTCATTTCTAACCATCTCCATTGCGTTGTTTCTGTACATAAAAGTCAAAGTCTCTTTTAGAATAAAAGCTCTTTCAAAAACCATGTCTGAACTGTCGAACGAGAACAACCAGGATGTTCCCTATTCTAGCGACTCGGATGAAATTGGCGATATGGCAAGATCTGTTCAAGTATTTAAAGAAAATATTGTGAAGAGAAAAGAGGCAGATGCACAAATATTGAAAGACCTTGAAGATAGAAAAGTGTTACTCGACACGATTCATCTTCAGGTATGGTACCAGCTCGATGAGTCTACTTATGGTGCCGTCAATGACTCTCACGCCACATTTCTCGGCAAAAGCAAGAAGGAGGTAGAATTCAAAAGAATTGACGAGATTTTTCCGCATGAAGTTGCTCAAAAAATAATTGAAAAGAACCGCGCCGTTATCAAAGGAAGAAGAACTATAAACACAGAGGAATGGGTGCGAGACGGAAATAACGAGACAAGACTTTTGTCTGTAACAAAACATCCAAAATTTGACAAAGATGGTGAAGTTGAATATTTTATATATTCAGCAGAAGATATAACAGAGCGAAGGCAAGCTGAAATATTTCGCAACGATGTTGAAATGATAATACGTCATGACATTAAATCTCCTCTTGCTGGATTACACTCTCTGGCGTCCTTGGCTCTACAAGAAGATATTGGCGATGGCCTTCGCAATGTCGCCCCACTAATACTTAACTCCATCCAACAGGTAATCAATCTCGTTGATTCATCTGACAAATTATACAAAATGGAATGTGGAGTTTATTGCCCGAAAAGAATGCCATTTGAATTGCCAAAAGTTCTCGGCAATGTACTTCAAACACTTCATAGTATTTGTATTCATAAAAAAATTACGATTTCTAACAAGTGCAAATGCAATAGTCCAGATAGTTGCACTGTGTTTGGCGAAAAGTTTTTAATTGAAAATATGCTTCTTAATATTGTAAAAAATGCTGTTGAAGCGTCAGTTGATGGATCTGTGGTAGAAGTAACCTGTTACGTTCTGTCGGATTGTTCGTATATTTCCGTAACTAATCCTGGAGTAATCAATGAAGATGTGTCAAAAAAAATATTTACCAAATATTTTAGTTATGGAAAAGAACACGGCACAGGATTAGGGACATACAGCGCACGACTAATAGCCAAGTCCCATGGTGGCGACATCTCGTTTTCTGTTTCGTCGGAAAACAAAACGACCTTCCTCATTGAATTGCCACTTATTCCGCATGATAAGGATTCCAACGTCGCGAAATGTCAGCATAGCAACATACAATAAAGAAGTAATTGTTGTTCCTGTCGCCTTGCGGCATCGGTCTTTTATTAGTTTCATCACGGGTGGACACATTTTTCAAAATCTCGCCGGTGTCCTGGGAAATTTTCACGTGAATTCAAAGTGCTGGATGCGCTATTGAGACCTGGACGGTGGGTCAGATTGGATTGTTTCACTCGCTGCCGCTGTCTAGTGAAAATAGAAGCGAAATTTCGATGTGTTGGGGCAACGTGTCGCAGAGAATGCAGCTGGTAAGTGTGTCCGGTTGTCGGGCATACCGTGGTTGACCAAAAGGTCCAGTTCAGGGTTGATCTTTATGAAAAGCAAACTCACCACCGTCTTTGCCTGGCTGGTTGGCGGCGCGGTCTTGGTCTACCTGTCCGTATTTGGAGTAGGAACGGGCACCTGCGCCCCTTGAATAGCCGTAGGTGCTTCTGGAGTCGCGGGTTACGGCTCCTTAATTTTGGCCAAGTGGTTCGGCAAGAAAAAGCCCAAAGATCGGGACCATGACGAATCTGAGCGTTAACTGCGCCACTTGCCACCCTGGTCCGCCGGATTTTTTTCAGACATTTTCATGCCGGACAATCCCTGCCTGCTGATGGGACAATTAGTGACAATGAAAGCGCGGCCCTGCTATGGTCAAGTATGACCAGACCCGTGCTGGCGATCTATCTTCGTGGTGATCAAGGCAATCGGCGCTTTCTCCTTGCCGCCGCTGCCGCGCTTCGCCGATCAGGACAACTCGCCCAAGCGCGGGAAATGTTCCGCCGAAGCGTTGATGTGAGGAACTGGCGTGCTTTGCTTTTACTTGTTGCCGAGTACGTTGACTTAGATCTTATCATCCGAGGATAGTCGTATGGACATCTTCATCCTTGGTGTAACTCTTGCCGGCATCGTCATCGGCACGGTCATCACCCTAGTGATCCTGAGAACCAAGCGTAAGCAGTCGAGTCCCGTAAAAAAGCGCTTCGACTTCGACGGCTACAAGGCCGGGGAATTAGACAAGCGCGGCCTGATCGACAGGACGAAGTGGCATTGAACTGGATCGATACATGGGCAATACAAAATCTTAGATTTGCTAGTTCTTCTTCATAGGATAGGAGCCAAGTATGTCACTTCATCATACACTTGACCAAAATTTTAATAATAAAGATGCAGATGAGGCAATCAGTGTTATCCTAGATGCTCCTATTGGGTTTTTCAAGTCAACACCAGATGGAAGGTTTTTATTTGTCAATCCTGCGTTGGCGGTGATGCACGGCTATGAATCCCCGGAAGATTTAATGTCGTCCATTACTGATATCGCTACGCAAACATACGTAAACCCTTCTGATAGGGATTTTTTTTTAAAATTATTGAACGCCACTGGATGTATTGTTAATCACGAATGCCAACTTCGGCGTCGGGATGGCTCCACGTTCTGGGTATCACGGAATGCTCGGGTCGTGCATCATACGGATGGATGCGTCATGCATTACCAAGGGTTTGTCATTGACATTACGGATCGAAAAAATGCGGAGGTAACAAAGCAAGAGAATGATGAAATACAACGAACCATAATGGAAAGCCTTCCCATTGGAATGGCTATCATTGATGCTGAGTCACGAAACATTGAGTTTGTTAATACAGCTGCGGCAAACATGTTTGGGGCAGCTCCTGATCGAATTCAGGGTAATCGCTGTCACCAATTTCTTTGCCCAGCCTCTGAATGCACTTGCCCAATAGGAGATCTTGGGCAGAAAATAGACAATTCGGATCGGATTATGCTTTGTGCCGACGGAACTAAACTCCCTGTTCTTAAGACAGTCACTCCTATCCTTGTTCGGGGAAAACAAAAGTATCTGGAGTGCTTTATTGATATCAGAGGCAGGAAGGCGGCCGAAGCTGAGTTGCAGAGATCTAGAGAACAGTTTGAATTGGCAGTAAATGGTTCAAATGATGGCATATGGGATTGGGATTTGCGCACAGAAGACCTTTACCTGTCGCGTAAATGGAAAGAGCAACTTGGATATCGGGAAGATGAGTTGGATAATGTTTTTAGCACGTTTGAGTCACTCATTCATATTGAAGACAAAGATCGTGTCTTTGATTATATTGATCAGTATCTTCACTCGATTGTTCAGAGATATAGTATTGAGTTCAGAATGCGTCACAAGAATGGCTCTTACAGATGGATACTTGCCCGTGGGGAGGCGGTACGCGACGATGCGGGGGTGCCAGTACGCATGGCAGGATCTCACACCGATATGACCGATTACAAAATTGCCCAGGAACGATTGCATAAATTTGCTCAGCAGATGGAGATCAATAACATCACCTTGGATCAAGCGTTGAGTCAGGCCCAGGCCGCAACTCAGGCAAAAAGCGAGTTTTTGGCCAATATGAGCCATGAGATACGAACCCCCATGAACGGCGTCATCGGGATGACCGGTTTGCTGCTTGGCACCGATCTCACAACCGAACAACAGCACTACGCGGAGGTCATTCGATCAAGCGGAGAATCGCTCCTCAATCTTATCAACGATATTCTAGATTTTTCCAAGATAGAGGCGGGGAAACTTGATCTCGAAATACTCGATTTCGACCTATTGGATCTTGTCGACGAATTTTCTGACGCAATGGCTTTGCGTGCTAATGAAAAAGGTTTAGAATTCCTCTGTTTCGTCGATACTAATGTCCCTGTCTCCTTGCGAGGTGATCCAGGTCGGTTGCGGCAGATACTCAATAACCTTGCTGGGAACGCCATCAAATTCACTTCTAAGGGTGAGGTGAGCGTCAAGGTCATCCTGTGTGAGGAACAAGATAATAAATGTCTTTTGTGCTTCTCAATGCGAGATACAGGTATTGGTATTCCTGAAGAAAAGCACTCTATTTTATTCGAAAAGTTCGCTCAGGCAGACTACTCTACTACACGCAATTATGGTGGAACAGGATTAGGCCTCTCCATATCCAAGCAACTTGTAGAGATGATGGGTGGCGAAATAGGAGTTAACAGTAAAGATGGTCATGGTGCAGAATTTTGGTTTACCATTTTGATAGATAAACAAAAAAACTATTCACAAGATACGCTTTCTCCAGCGATTCTAAAAGATGTGAAAGCGCTTGTTGTGGATGATAATATTACTAATTGCGAAATTCTGACGATCAATATGACTAACTGGGGAATGCTTCCCCTTGATGTCCAGGATGCTCCGCAGGCCTTGGGGGCTTTGTACCGTGGACTAGAGGAGAATGCTCCATATCGTCTGGCCGTCATCGACATGCAAATGCCGGGTATGGACGGCTTGGCCTTGGGTCGGGCCATCAAAGCGGACCCCCGCCTGGCCGGGGTCGCGATGGTAATGCTGACTTCCATGGGAAGTCACGGCGACTCCCAGCGTTTTTTTGAAGCCGGCTTTCGTGCGTATGCGCTCAAACCGATACGTCGCAGGGATCTGCTGAACATTCTGCAACGTGTCCTGTCCGAATCACCTCGCGAGGATAGTCCTCAGATCATCACACGGCAATCTGCCAGGGACCGAATACTTCCGTTGCAACGTACTGGACGAATTCTCGTCGTGGAAGACAATATCACAAACCAGCAAGTGGCTGTGGGGATCCTCAACAAGCTTGGTGTGCACACGGATGCGGTCGCTAACGGCGTAGAGGCCTTGCGGACCCTCGAGAATATTTCCTACGATTTGGTTCTTATGGATGTTCAGATGCCCGTGATGGACGGGTTCGAGGCGACAAGGCGGGTTCGAAATCCCCAGAGTGCTGTACTGGATCATGCCATTCCGATCATCGCCATGACCGCACACGCAATGCCTAGGTATCGGGAACAATGCCTTGAAAAAGGCATGAATGACTATATTACAAAGCCTGTCTCTGCCAAAATCCTTTCTGAGATCGTTGCCAAGTGGTTGCCGAATCATAGTGAGGAGTCGCCAAATCAGTCTACGCTCCCCCCGGAGCGCAGCACAGATGAGATTGCTATAAAAGAAAATGGACTACCCGTATTCGATAAAAGGTCCATGATGGTCAGGATGATGGACGATCAGGATTTAGCGCAATATGTCATCAGAACATTCCTGGGAGATATCCCTATTCAGCTGAAACGATTGCGAGAAAGCATTGCGACATGTGAATTTGAGATTTCTGAACGAATATCTCATAGTATCAAGGGAGCTGCTGCGAACGTGAGTGGAAAACGTATGTTAGAAACTGCTTTAAAAATGGAGCAAGCTGGAAAAAATAGAGATAGTGGCGTGCTTGAAAGCCTTATTCCTGAGCTAGAGAAAAGATTTAGTGAATTAAAAGAAACAATAGAACACGATTTTCCCATTTAATTTAGGTTATTACACGATGATGTCTATCTGTTTGCGTGATGATCAAGGCAATCGGCGCTTCCTCCTTGCCGCCGCTGCCGTCCTTCGCCGGTCAGGACAACTCGCCCAAGCGTGTGTAATGTTCCGACGGGGTATTGATGTGAGAAACTGGCGGCTCTTGCTGTTGCTTGTTGCCGAGTTCGTTGACCTAGATCTCGTTATTCGAGGATAGTCGCTTGGAACATTAGCCCCTCATTTGGTCATGAACTCATAGCTTGTGTGCGGGGCAGTGGCCTAAGGTGTGATATTTAATTTTGTCATTTGTATTGTTATGCGTTGTAATAATCGATGCACTGTCACGAAGAGAGAGGAATTCAATACAATAGTTCTTTTAATAATGAAGGGAACTGCCAATGAGTGAAACGAATAGCAGGGCCAACGCCAGCGCCTGGGGGATTCTGGCAGCCATGAGCTTTGGCGCGCTCATTGCTCAGATGTTCAGCACGGTGATCGGTCCCGCCTTGCCTACAATCAAAGATGATCTCGACCTGTCCCTGTCGATGCAGGCCTGGACGATCACTTCATACAGCCTTGCCTTCGGCACGGCGCTGATCGCTGGCGGTCGCCTCGGCGACCTCGTGGGCGAGGTCCGCATGATTGTGATCGGCTATATGGTTTTCGGCGGCGGCCTCATCCTGTCCGCCATGGCCACGAGCGGCTTGCTCATGGTGTCCGGGCGCACAATGCAAGGCATCGGCATCGGTATTTCAGCACCGGCCACCCTGTCCATCGTCGTAAACGCATTTTCCGCTTCCCGATGTGGATTCGCTGTCGGCTTGTGGGGATTTGCCCACGGGTTCGGATTGCTGGTCGGTCCGATATTCGCGGGCTACATGCACGATCTGCTGAGTTGGCGCTGGGTCTTCTGGCTCGCCGTGCCGCTGACTGCCGCAGTCATTCTCGTCACTCTGGCGGCTACAAGGAACTATTGCAGCGTACTGTCTTCCGGCCGCTATGACATCATCGGTCTCGTCCTCGGCGGCCTTGGGATCACCTTTGTTACCTATGGATTGCAAAACGCCAGCAACGGCTGGGGTACCCCTAGCACCTGGGGGGCTCTGGCGGTCGGCGTTGTGCTGCTCGCCTTGTTCGGCATTGTCGAGACCCGCACAGATTGTCCCCTCGTCGATTTTTCCCTGTGGCGTGAGCGTCTTTTTTCCGGCGCTTTTTTTGCCGAAAGCGCCGTCGGTTTCGTCTATATCCCTATGCTGACCGTCGTGGGATCACTGTTTTTCATCGAAGTTCTTGGTTACTCGCCAGTGATGGCCAGTTGGGTCATCGTCATCACGACCGGAACTTGCATGGTGCTTGAACCGCCCGCAGGTCGCCTTATCGACCACATCGGACCGGGAATTCCCATTGTGGCTGCACTGGCCATGCAGGCCGTCGCGTTGTTCTGGATGGGCACCTTCTGTCGGGAGACAACCCTGGGCGAACTCATCATCCCCTTGGCGCTGATGGGAGCAGGCGTTGGAATCGCCTTGCCAGCCTGCAATGCGGCCGGGATGCGTACACTCAAGCCCGAACAGGCAGGCATGGGCTCCGGTCTTCTTCAGATGACATTCAACGTACCGGCCGCGCTAGGTGTCGCCCTGGTCACATCGATCATGGGGGCTCATTCTCTTGACAAGGTGTGGACAGCTTTGGCCGGAAAGCCGTTTCTCCAGCAGGGCCTGGAATATGCGCAAGCCGTCAAAGACGGGAACGATGCAGTAGCCGCAGCCATCCTCAAGTCGCTGCCCTCCGATTCAGCAGCAATGGTGGAAAACGCCATGGTTTCAGCGCAAGCCTCAACAATCGCTATGAGCATGACGGTCCTTGGAAGCATTGCACTGGCTGGGGCGATCATGGCTCTGCTGATCATCGGCCGCCGCAGATGCCCAAAGGAGAATCCACTTGCTGGCTCAGTCCAGGATGATGAGTGAGTTGCCGCCAAGGGGCGCTGATTGCCCTTGTCCGGACAACTGGGGTTGCTGCTCCGCGTTTGAATTTAGTCGCTTCCGACCAACTATGAGCCAACAAGCGCCAACGTTCTGTGGTAGAGTACCGAAAGATTTTGGCCTAAGAAACAGACCCGGACACGCCAAGTGTCAGGAGGGTGGAGTAGGTAAACCTAGTCGGAACCCATAGGATTTGACCGGATTTACTCGGGCCTAAATGGCTGTAAACATGGGTGAAGTTCGCTAAATGAAAGCTTTTTCACACCTTAGCAATAACGTTCAGGTTCTTATCCCACTGTAAAACGTCGCGACTGCGATAAAAAGGTAAGCTGTTTTTTGGAAGAAACCGATGTATAGCCATGATGTGTCGCTATTTTAGGTTGTTACAAATTTGTGAAAGGTCGTAATGGTCGTAAAAAAATCTACATACAATTACAAAATAAACAGACGACAAGGAATTGTATATTTTTTGCGTTGGCAGGTTTCCCTGGTTGATATTATAGATTTCTTGATCTAATGTAGCTTAAAATATGGACTCGGTGAGCACAATGAATAGCACCCCTCCCGCTAGCGCAGGTATATATGTTCGAGTATCTACTGCCAACCAAATCGACAAAGATTCGCTGCATACGCAAGAGGAAAGACTCCGTGCATATTGTGTAGCAAACCAAATACCGGTTTTTAAGTTGTATAAGGACGCTGGCTTTAGCGCCAAAGACACTAACCGACCCGCACTTAAAGACTTGCTTAGGGATGCAGAATCAGGATTGATAACATCTGTTTTTGTGACAAAACTTGACCGAATAACAAGGTCAACGAAAGATTTGATGTACTTAACAGAATTTTTTGAAGGGATTAACATTCGCTTCGCAAGTATATCAGAAAATATCGATACGACCTCCGCACATGGTAGGTTGTTACGTCAGATTATAGGAGTCCTTTCACAGTTTGAGAGAGAATTGGTAGCTGAACGTGTGTCTGTAGACATGTCGCATCGTGCTCGATTAGGCAAATGGAATGGAGGTGTTGTCCCATTTGGTTACACTACTCAGGAACTGTACTCTAAGCACCTCATTGGTTTAGGCACTGAAAGCCCAGACGCTTCCTTGCAAAGTGCCAGTTTATATCCTGAGCAGAAAAAATTATATGTATACCAAAGCGAGGCTAAAGTCGTTAATAATATATTTCAGGTCTTTATTTCTCACAATAGCATAAGAAAGACTGCCCACGCTCTTAACAATCAGGGTTTTAGAACACGGAATGGTGGGCACTGGGGAACTGTTTCAGTCCATAGAATTCTTACAAATCCTACATATATAGGTAAAACGTGGTATGGTAAAAGGAGGAGTGACCCTGTAACTGGTAAGTTAATTGCTCAAGACAAGCAGGATTGGATTATTTGTGACGGACAACATCCTTCGATAATTGATGTTGATACTTATGAGTCTGTCCAAGCGATGCTAAAGTCGATATCGACGAAGCCGACGAACAGTAAGCGCAACTATTTGCTTTCAGGCATATTGAAATGTGGTTTGTGCGGCGGAGCGATGGCTGGCAATACTACTTCCAAGAAAAATTCTGACAAAACTTATGGGTACTATAAATGCGTAAATCGCATGCAAAAAGGTCTTGAAGCCTGTTCTGGGTTAAATATACCTTCCGTAGAAATAGAGAAGTATGTTGCTGACAGTTTGTTAGCACTTTCGGAAAACAAAGAATTTTTGACTGACAAGCAAAAAATTTTAGATCTATTTTATACACAAAATTCTAATAGCAAAATAAATGCTTGTGACTTGTCGCAAATAGAATCAAACATTCAATTGTTACAAAATCGTCTTGACAATTTGTTGGGTGCTTTAGAATGCAATAGAATAGATGGTGACGATTTTGATCGAAGATACGCTGTTCTTAAGAAAGAAATAGACGAGGCCAAGGCGACAAGGGATCACCTTGTCGGGTTAATCAATGAGAAGGACACAACTAAAACGTTTCTTCTCACCTCTTTCGAAAACCTCTGTTCGTTTGCCACAAATTGGGAATTTTTAGACGATGTGGGGAAGGCTTTGCGGCTCAAATCTATTGTTAGAGAAATTCGGGTTACAGGCCAACTCGTTGATATTGATGTATTTATTGATGTTGGAGAAGTGTTCCACACGGGCAGGGATTCATGGCGCACAGCAGCATGACGTCGGCCGGATAAGACAGCGAAACCGCCGCCCGGGCAATGGTCACCTTGCCGTCTTCCAAGGGCTGGCGCAGCACTTCCAGCACCGATTTTTTGAATTCCGGCAGTTCATCTAAAAAGAGCACCCCCCGATGGGCCATGGACACCTCGCCCGGCCGGGGATAGGAGCCGCCGCCGATCAGGCCGGCATCGGAAATGGTGTGGTGGGGGCTGCGAAACGGGCGCACGGTCAAAAGCCCCTGGCCGTCGAGACGCCCGGCCACGGAATAGATGGTGGTGACCTCGAGCGCCTCCTCGAAATCAAGCGGCGGCAGCACCGTCGGCATCCGCTTGGCCAGCATGGTCTTGCCCGAACCCGGCGGACCGATGAACAGCAGATTGTGCCCGCCGGCTGCCGCAATCTCCACCGCCCGCTTGGCATGTTCCTGGCCTTTGACCTCGGAAAAATCCTCGGCAAAGGCAGCGTCCACGGCGTCGGGCACAAAGGGCAGGGGCGTGGCCGGGGCCAGCGCCGCTTCGCCGGTGAAAAAGTGCAGCACCTCCAGGAGCGAATCGGCGGCATAAACGGCGAGTCCCTCCACCGCCGCCGCTTCGGCCGCATTGCCCCGGGGGACCAGCAGCCCTTTGGCCCCCTCGCGCCGGGCCAGGGCGGCCAGGGGCAGGACGCCGGAGACAGGCCGCAGCTCGCCGGTCAGCGACAACTCGCCGGCCATGAAAAAGCCGCTGACCGCCTCGGCCGGAAAGGCGTCCACCGCTGCCAGCAGGGCCAGGGCCAGGGGCAGGTCGTAGGCCGAGCCTTCCTTGCGCATGTCGGCCGGAGCCAGATTGACGGTGATGCGCGCTGGCGGCAGCTTGAGTCCGGCGTTGCGCAGGGCGGCAAACACCCGCTCCTTGCTCTCGCGCACCGCTCCCTCGGCCAGCCCCACCATGGAAAACGACGGCATCCCCTGGCGGGCCAGATCGACCTCCAGGGACACCGGGTAGGCCTCAATGCCAAGCAACGCTGCCGTACGAATTGCGGAAAGACTCATAATGGTTGCCTAACCGATACCGTTCCCCCGGTCGCCGTGCAAGGATTTTAGCGGGACCGGGCTTTTCATTTCATGCCGCCAATGGTACGTCGATTCAAGCGTTGTAATCCAGCTCCCCGTTCACCACTGACCCACCGGAACGTCCGAAGGCAATGAAACTTTCGCGCTATTTCCTGACCCGTTCCGTCGGCGGCGCGGTCCTGGCAACGCTTGTGTGCGTCAACACCGTGCTGTTGACGCTCTTTGGCATCATTGATTATTATGGCGAGAAACGCCGCCTTCAGGAAGATCTGCGCTACGATCTGACCGTCGTTGCCGACCAGCTTGCAATCAATCTGAGCGAACCACTGTGGTTTCTGGAAAAAGGGCATGTCGATCGCCTGCTGGCCGGGTCCATGCAAAATGATCGCGTGGCCGCCGTTGTGGTGCTCAGTCCTGAGGGCAACGACATCCTGGCCGGCCAGGGCCGGGACCGCAGTTGGCGGCCCACCCCCCTGACCACCCGGCCGGCCATGGAACACGTGGTGGTCGAAAAGCGTGCCGTCTACTTCGGCGACGCCCTGGTCGGCGTGCTCGAAGTGGAGCTGACCCAGCATTTCATGGGCGAGGCTCTCAATCGATCCATCATTCTGATTATCCTGCGCATTCTCGGACTCAACGCCGCCCTGGCCGTGATCCTCGTCCTGGTGCTGCGACGCCAGATCATCGTGCCCCTGGCCCGCCTGGAGCGTTATGCCCTGCGCGTGGCCCAGGGCGGCAGCGCCGAGGACCGGCCCGGCGACCTGCACGGGGAGTTGGGCAGCCTCGCCCGGGCCATGGAGGAGATGGTGGAGCGCATCTCCGCAGCCCAGCGCAAATACCGCGATATTTTCGAGCACGCCACCGAAGGCATCTTCCAGACCACTCTCGACGGGCGACTGCTCTCGGCCAATGCCGCCCTGGCCCAGATGATCGGCTACGAATCCCCGTCCGCCGTCATTGAGGCCATTACCGACGTCGGCGCCCAACTCTACCATGACAGCAAAGACCGGGAACAACTCCTGCAACGCCTCTTCGACCATGACGCCGTGACCGGGTTCCAGACCCGGTTCATGCGTCGGGACAAGCAGTCCATCTGGGTGCTGGTCAACATCCGTCTGGTGCGCGACCCGGACGGCCGGCCGCTGTACACCGAAGGGACCGTCACCGACGTCACCGCCCGGGTGCGGGCCGAGCGCCGCCTGGAGATCCTAAACCGCCACCTTCGCGAAGCCGTCAAGGAACGGACCGGGCGTCTGGCCGTCAAAGCCGCCGAACTTGAAGCCGCCAACGCCCGGCTCCAGGAGCTCGACCGGCTCAAATCCGGCTTCCTGGCCACCGTCTCCCACGATCTGCGCACCCCGCTGACCTCCATCATGGGGTTTGCCAAGCTCATTACCCGGGATTTCAACAAATTCTTTGCCCCGTTTGCCCCGGCCCACGACCGGCTCGCCCGGCAGGCGAACCGCATCACCGCCAACCTCGGCATCATCGAAAACGAGGGCGAACGCCTCACGAGACTCATAAACGACTTTCTGGACCTGTCCAAAATCGAGGCCGGGCGGGCCGAGTGGCGCGACACCGAGGTGGATGTGGCCAGTGCCCTCAACCGGGCGGCGGAAGCCGTCAGCGCTGATTTTTCGGCCAAACCCGAGGTCCGTTTCACCATGTCCGTAAAGGACGGCCTGCCTCCCCTTTGCATCGACCCCGACCGGCTCACCCAGGTGCTGATCAATCTGCTGGGCAATGCCATCAAGTTCACCGACGAAGGCGCGGTCACCCTGACGGCCAGCGCCGACGACACGGTCCTTCGGGTCCGGGTCTCGGACACCGGCCAGGGCATTATGCGGGAATCGCTGGAAAAGATATTTGACAAGTTCCATCAGGCCCAGGCCAGCGACACGGTCGAGGAAAACCGCCGCCGCAAGGGCACCGGCCTGGGGCTGGCCATTTGCCGCCAGATCGTCGAGCACTACCAGGGCCGCATCTGGGCCGAATCGGAACTCGGCCGCGGCAGCACCTTCACCATGGAACTGCCCCTTACCCAGCCAACGCCCGAACCGGACGCCGACGGGTGCGAAAGCCGGGACAGGGCGTGAGCAGCGGGAAGAGTGCTCCGGCGGCCGGGAACGAAGGCAAAAGAGGCCTCCGGCGGCCGGGGGGATGATCCCCCCGGACCCCTGCAAAGGGAGAAGTTTGGAGAGGGGGTTCTTGGGACTGACTGGCAAGCTGGTCGGCTGCGGACCGGGACAGCCTGCGCGTTGCGCGTGCGCCTTCCTTCTCCCGTTTCATTCCGACGACGCCGGGAGCCGCCGCTTCCCGTTGTGACCCAAAGGCTCGAAAAACGGGGCCAGCCGGCGTCGCCGCAGGGTCTTATTTCGGTTTGACGCAGCCCGGCCGGGCAGCCAGCGTCTCGCCGCTGACCCGGATGTCGGTGACGTCGCCAACCGCTCCCATCTTGAAGTATTTGCCGGTGCCGACATGGTACTCCAGCCGGTTGACGGCGAACGCCGCCTCATACCCGGTTACGTCCACGCAGGGCATCATGGGATGGGGCTTGGAGCCCAGAAGACTGACCGGGATGGTCACGGTCTTGGCCACATCCTTTATGGTCAGCGTGCCCGTGACATTGACCTTGCCCTTGCCGGCCGGGACGATGCGGCTGCTGGCGAAGGTCATGGCCGGGTAGGCGGCCGCATCGAGGAACTCGGCCGTACGCAGATGGGTGTCCCGGGCAGCCACTCCGGTGTCCACGCTGGCGGTCTGGACGGCAAACGCGACGCGCCCCTTGGCCGGGTTGGCGGCCGGAATGTCGATAGCGCCGGAGACGGCGTCAAAACGCCCGGCCACCGGGGCCACGATGTGGCGGATCCAGAAGGTGGCGGCGGTATGGGGCGGGTCCAGGGTCGCGCCGTCCACCACCGGGTCGGCCTCGGATTTGGCCGGGGCCGGCGCGGCCGTGGTGGTCAGGAGGAGATTGGCCGGGCCGGCATTCGCTTTGCCTCCCCCGGGGGGGGCGGGCTGGGGAGCGGGCTGGGGAGCGGGCTGGTCAAGCAACAGCGAGCCAGTCGGCTGGGCCAGAGACGGACTGGCGCACAAAGCGGCCAGGGCCAAAACGATCAGACACGATTTGTTGATGATGCGCATGGCAGCTCTCCTTGGTCTAATCGGGCAGGGTGTAACGGACGTCGTCGGCGGAAAACCGCCATTTGGGCGGGGCCACCGTGACGCCGGGCTTGAGGCCGCCCACGGCCAGAAGCAGCGGTATCCAGAAATGTTCCGGTATGCCAAAGGCCTTGCGGACGCCGTCGTGGTCAAAGCCGTCCATGGGATGGGTGACGTAGCCGGCGTCGGCTGCGGCATACATGAAGGTCATGGCAAAAAAGGCGGCATTCTTGGCGGCAAAGGCCAGGGATTTTTCCGGAGTCGCACCGTAAAGGCTGGTCACGGCAGCGGCGAATTCCTCGCGCTGCTCGGGTTTGTAGCGCCCGGACTGCATCAGATAGGAGAATTGCCGTTCAAAAGAGGGGGAATAGACCTTCCAGGCCTCGGTGTCGGCCAGGAACATAAGGATCACCGGGGCCTCGGTGACCTTGGGCTGGTCCCAGGCCAGGGCGCGCAACGTGGCTTTTTGGGCTGCATCGCGCACGACGGCCACGCGCCAGGGTTGCAGGTTGAAGCTGGAGGGAGCGCGCGCGGCAATGTCCAACAGCCGGTCCAGGTCGGCCTCGGGAACCTCGGACGTGGGATCAAAGAAGTTGACGGCCCGACGGGCCAGCAACACATCGGTAAAATCCATGACAAGCTCCTTTTTGTGATGCTGCCACTGTGCGCCGGTCGCAACCGCCCGTCAAGACCGGCCGACAAGACCCTATCCGATCCCGCCCCTCTTGACTAAAACGGCGCGGAGAGGCATGCAGGCCGGACATTTTCTCCTTTCCTCCAGACAAAAAGGACTTCCCCCATGGCCCTCAATCTGACCCAAAAGATCATCAAGGAGCACCTGGTTTCCGGCGAAATGACCGCCGGGGCCGAAGTCGCTCTTCGCATCGACCAGACGCTCACCCAAGACGCCACCGGCACCATGGCCTACCTCCAGTTCGAGGCCATCGGCCTGCCGCGCGTGCGCACCGAGCTTTCCGTCAGCTATGTCGACCACAACACCTTGCAGATGGGTTTCCGCAACCCCGACGACCACGCCTATCTGCGCACCGTGGCGGCCAAATTCGGCATCACCTTTTCGCCGGCCGGCACCGGCATCTGCCATCAGCTCCATCTGGAAAATTTCGCCAAGCCGGGCAAGACCCTGGTCGGCTCCGACTCCCACACCCCCACCGCCGGCGGCGTGGGTTCCATGGCCATGGGAGCCGGCGGCCTGTCGGTGGCCCTGGCCATGGCCGGCGAACCCTACGTGATCGCCATGCCCAAGGTGGTCAAGATCCACCTGACCGGCGCGCTTCCGGGCTGGGCCACGGGCAAGGACGTGATCCTGCACCTGCTGGGGCTTTTGACCGTCAAAGGGGGCGTCGGCAAGGTCATGGAATACGCCGGACCGGGCGTGGCCACCTTGTCCGTGCCCGAACGGGCCGTCATCACCAACATGGGGGCCGAACTCGGGGCCACCACCTCGATCTTCCCGTCCGACGCCGTGACCAAGGCCTTTTTCACCGCCATGGACCGGCCCGAAGACTACACGCCCCTGGCGGCCGACCCTGACGCGACCTACGACGAGGTGGTGGAAATCGACCTGTCGCGCCTGGAGCCGCTGGCTGCCGCGCCGCACATGCCCGACCGCATGGTCCGCATCGCCGACCTCGACGGCCTGAAGGTCGATCAGGTCTGCATCGGCTCGTGCACCAACTCCTCCTATGCCGACCTCAAAGCCGTGGCCCAGATCCTGGCCGGCAAGCGCATAGATCCGACCACCGACCTGCTCATCTCGCCGGGCTCCAAGCAGGTGCTCAAGATGCTGGCCGCCGAGGGGCTTCTTGAGCCGCTGCTCGACGCCGGGGCGCGGCTGCTGGAGTGCTCCTGCGGTCCCTGCATCGGCATGGGCGGCTCGCCGGTCTCGGCCGGCGTCTCGGCCCGGACGTTCAATCGCAATTTCGAAGGCCGTTCCGGCACCCAGGACGGGCAGGTCTATCTGGTCAGCCCCCAGACCGCAGCCATGGCCGCCCTGCGCGGGGCCTTCACCGATCCGGCCACCTGGGGCCAGGCCCCGGAGAAAGCCGAGTTCCCGGCTATGGTCCCAAGCATCCGCCACCTGTTCCTGACCCCGCCGGCCGAAGGGACGGACGTGACCATCCAGCGCGGCCCCAATATCGCCCCGCTGCCGCCGTTTACCGCCCTGCCGGACGTCCTTGAGGCCCCGGTGGCCCTCAAAGTCGGCGACGACATCACCACCGACCACATCCTGCCGGCCGGCGCCCAGATCACGGCCCTTCGCTCCAACATCCCGGCCATTAGCGAGTACATCTTCAGCCGGGTGGACGCGGAGTTTGTCGCGCGCATCAAAAAACTCGGCAAGGGCGTGATCCTTGGCGGCGAGAACTACGGCCAGGGTTCGAGCCGCGAACATGCCGCCCTTGGCCCCCGCTACCTGGGCGTTGTTGCCGTGGTGGCCAAGTCCATGGCCCGCATCCACCGCGCCAACCTCGTCAACTTCGGCATCCTGCCGCTTTTGCTGGCGGACAAAGCCGACTACGACCGCATCCCGGCCGGAGCCGACATCCGCATCGACACCACGGCCATCGCCCCGGGCAAAGCCTGCCCCATGACCGTGGCCGGCGTCGGCGACGTCATGGTCGTCAACGACCTGACCGCCAAGGAACTCGACATCATCAAAGCTGGCGGCCTGCTCAACCAGGTCCGTCAGGCTCGCGCCTAACACGCGGCGCACCGCGCCGAGGAGAACCCATGCTTGATCCTATGCGGAGATACGCCCAATCCTGGGGTATCAAGATCGTTTTCGGTCTGATCATTATTGTCTTCATCTTTTGGGGCGTTGGCAGCACGAAAGGCGACAAGGCCACCGTGCTGGCCACGGTGGACGAACAGCCCATCCTGATCAAGGACTATGAAAAGTCCTATCAGGAAAATATGCGGCTGGTGAAAAACAAGAACCCCAACGTCACGGACAAGGAACTGCAGGAAGGCGGTTTCCGCTGGCAGGTCTTCAGCAACATGGTGACCACCAAGCTGCTGGAAGCCCAGGCGCAAAAGCTCGGCATCACCATTCCTACCGAGGAATTGCGGGCCGAGATCGCCAAAATTCCGGCTTTCCAGAACGAGTCCAAGCAGTTCGATCCCAAGCGCTACGAGAATCTGCTCAAGGCCAACGACATTGCTCCCGGGGAGTTCGAAGCCGACTTCCGGCAGCAGCTGCTGCTGGAAAAGCTGGCCGCCATGGTCGGGCTGCCGGCCACCGTGGCCGAGTCCGAAGCCCGCGCCATCTTCGATTTCATGCGCGAGCAGGCCGTCATCCACTACATTCCCTTCAGCGCGGCGGATTTCGCCAAGAGCGTGACCATCTCCGACGAGCAGATCAAGACCTATTACGATGCCCGCAAGGATGAATTCGCCACGCCGGCCCAGGTCAAGATCGACTACGTGGAATTCACCCCCAAAGGCATGGCCAAGCCCGCCGAAGTCACCGACGCCGACATCGAGGCCTCTTACAAGGCCAACCCCAAGAAATACGAGCGCCCCGAACAGGTGCGCGTGCGCCACATCCTCATGATCCTGCCGGCGGATGCGCCCAAGGAAGTCGTGGACGCGGCCGAGGCCCGCCTGAAGGCCATGGCCGACAAGGTGCGCCAGGGCGCGGACTTTGCCACGCTTATTCCCAAGGACCCCAACAACGCCGACGGCATCATCGGCGAGGACTGGGCCTGGTTGCCCAAGGGCAGCCTGCCCAAGGAATTCGGGCCGTTCGAAGCGAAGGCTTTTTCGCTCAAGAAGGACGAGGTCAGCGATCCCGTGCGCACGAGCCTTGGCCTGCACCTCATCCAGGGCGGCGAGAAGCAGGCTGGCGGCCAGCGCAGCCTGGCCGAGGTCAAGGACGACATCCGGGCCGAACTGGCCGAACAGCGCGCCGCCGACAAACTGACCAAGGCCCTGGACGCGGTTCAGGAGAAGCTTGCCTCCGGAGAATCCCTGGAAGCCGCCGTGGCCGATGAGAAGGTTGCCATCAAGAGCTCGGCGTTTTTTGCCAAAGAGACGCCTCCGGCCGAACTGGGCCTGTCCGAACCGGCCGTGACCGCCATCTTTGCCCTCAAAAAGGGCCAGACCGCCGACGCCCCCCTGTCCACCCAGGACGGTTTCCTGCTGGTGCGGGCAGCAGACGTCAAGGAAGCCGGCACCGAGCCGCTTGAGGCCGTCAAGGACGTCATCAAGGCCCGCCTGACCGATGACGAGGCCCTGAAGCTGGCCAAGGCCAAGGCCGACGAAGCAGCCAAGGGCATGGAGACCGAGGACGGCCAGAAAAAGATCCTGGCCCAGTACAAGGACAAGATTACGCTCTCGGCCCCGTTTACCCGCCAGGGATTCATCCCGGCCCTGGGCATGGCCCCGGTGCTGGTCCAGACGACCTTTGAGGCCAAGGAGCCGGGCTGGTTCAAGGCGGCCTACGGCGTGTCCGGCGCTTACGTCCTGGCCGGCCTGGACAAGCGCATCCCGGCCGAAGCGGCGCTTTGGGACAAGGAAAAGGAACGCTGGGTGGCCACGCTGACCCAGTCCAAGCAGACCGAACTCTTCCGGGCCTACCTGCAGACCCTGCAGCAGGGCGCCCAGGTGGTTGTCGTCAACGAAGACATCCTGGGACCGCGGCCCAAGGGTGCAGGCGGCCTGCCCGGAGACGCCGGCGGCAAATAGCCGCCTCTCTCCCCCTTCAAAGAATACGGGCGCAGCCGATTGGCTGCGCCCGTTTTTGTGGCTTCCTTTCCCGCTGCCGGCCGGTCTGCCTTTTGGCCCAGGCGGCCGAAACGGCCCGGCCCCGGGCAGTCACGCAAAACGGCCCTGGCGCGTTGCCGCGCCAGGGCCGTTTATGAGGGCCGGGACCGGCTGGTCAGGCCGGCAGCTGCCGGCTGGCCGGGCGCTCCGATTCCAGGGCGCAGATGAGGTCCTTGAGGACCACCGCCTGTTCGGCCAGATCGGCCACGGCCCGGGCTGCTTCGCGCATGGCCCCCACCGTCTCCGAGGCGATGCCGTTGATTTCCTCGATATGGCGGTTGATTTCCTCGGTGGCCGAGGACTGCTCCTCGGCCGCCGTGGCAATGGCCCTGATCTGATCCGAAGACTGGGCAAACATGGCCAGTAGATTGGCCAGCCCATGGGCGGCCTGATCGGTGCGGGCCATGGACTGTTCGATGATCTGCTTGGCCCGGTCCATACCGGTGAGCGTGCCGCCCACGCTGCGCCGGATGCCGGCCACAGCCTCGCCCACTTCCTTGGTGGCGGTCATGGTCTTCTCGGCCAGTTTTCGCACTTCATCGGCCACCACGGCAAAGCCCCGGCCGGCATCCCCGGCCCGGGCGGCCTCGATGGCGGCATTTAAGGCCAGCAGATTGGTCTGGTCGGCAATGTCCTCGATGGTCTGGGCAATGGAACCGATGCCGTCGGCCTTGTAGCTCAGATCCGACACCGAGCCGTACACGTCCTCAAACTCCAGGCTGATGCCGTGGACATCGGCCTTGACCTGTTCCATCTGCCGGCCGCCGTCCTCGGCGGCCGCCTTGGACTGTTCGGCCAACCGGGCGGTTCCTTCGGCATTACGGGCAATTTCCAGTACCGAGGCGGTCATCTGCTCCACGGCCGTGGCCGTTTCGTTGATCCGTCCGGACTGGTGTTCAGCCCCCTGGGTGGATTCGCCGATCTGGGTCGAAAGTTCCGAAGAGGCTGTGGTGACGATGTCCACAACGCCGGTCAGGCGCTCGGCGGCGTGGAGCATCCCCTCGACCCGGGCCGCCTCGGCTCTGGTCGTGGCCGCCTCGGCCCGCTTGGCCGCCTCTTCGGCCTGGGCGGCCTTGTGCTCGGCCTCGGCGCTCTTGGCCTCGATCTCCCCCACATGGGCCAGAAGCGTGGCCGAGGTCTGGTTGAGCGCCTCGTAGACCTGGCCCACCTCGTCGCGCCGGCGCACGGCCAACCGGGACTGGTAATTGCCGCTCCCGATCTCTTTGAGATGGTTGATCATGCGCCCGAGCGGACGGAACACGTCGGCATTGAGGAAAAAGGAAATGACGCCGCAAATGGCCGCCAGGATGGCGGCAAAGCCCAGGGCCGACTTCCACATGAGGCTTTGCATGGGGCCGACGAGTTCGTCGTATTCGACAAAGGTCAGAAACTTCCAGCCAAGCCCCGTGGCCGTCGAGGTCAGGGCCAGAAAACGCCGGCCGTCCATTTCCACCAGTTTGGAGCCGTCGGGGCTGGCAAAGGCGGCCTCCAGCGCAGGCACGCCAAGGTCCCCAATCTTCTTGAAATTGTACTTGTCGTTTTTCGGATCGGAAATGACCACCCCGTCGCCCTGGACAAAGACCACATAGCCGGTTTTGGCTATGCGGATATCCTTGACGATTTTGGTCAGTACGCCAAGCGAGATGTCCACGCCGATGGCCCCCAGGGGGCGCCCCTTGTCCGTGACCACCTTGGTGACGCTGACCACGGCCTCGCCGGTGGTGGACATGTAGGCCTTGGAGATGATCGGCCGGTCAGGCGTCTGCATGGCTTCCTGATACCAGGGACGTTTTCTGGGGTCATAGCCGGCCGGCAGCTCTCCGGCCACGCTCGAAAGAAAGCCGCCGTCGCCCGAGCCGAAAAAGACCTCGACATAGGCGGGATGGGTGGCCTGGACCCGGCTGAAAAGGGCGGTGATCTCCTGGCCGAGCAGGTCGTCGGCCCGGGGGACGGATTTGGGTTTCTGGGTCGTGGCGACGTAGGACGTCAGTGTGGCGTCGACCTTGGGCAGCAACGGATCGGCGGCCAACTGGGCCACGTTCTGTTTGGCCTGATCCGTAAAGATGACCATGGCGTTTTCCAGCTGCCTGATCTCCTTCTGGATGGCCGCCACATGCAGAGACACTGTGTCGTCATAAATGGTGTTGAAGATGATCCCCAAAACAATAGTCGTCGGGATGGAGATAACCAGAATCAACTGAAGCATGATTCGCAATTTAATGGAGCGCATGAGACATCCTTTTCCCTGGCCGTTCTTACTCAAGACTGCTTTCCTGGACCACGTTGACGAGCCGGCCTGCGGCAGCCCGTTCCCCCATGGTTCACCGGACCTGAACGCAAAAAAAACGTCCCAGCCCCCCTGTCCGGTCTCGGTTGGGCTACAAGTCCGTGCCGGATTCTCAAAGAATCGGTGTCATGTCGGACCGGGATAGTCCCAATCCGCCGGGTATCCGATGCACGCGTTACAAGCGCCGACCGTTTATCCCCGTTGGGCCTGCTTCCGATATTGCCCGTAGTGACCGCCGTCAAGGCTTGTTACAGTCACGATTTGCCTTTCTGGCCGTGTCAAAAAAGGCAGATTCCCCACCGTTGACTTTTTTGTCAGGCAATGGTTTCTTGCCCGCGTCCTGGACATAAAACAATGTTTTTCCGGTTGTGGGAGTGACAATCGGCGTTTTTCTGTCCTGGTCCCTGCCTCGTGCGTTCCGCGCCACTGTCACGGATTGTTCACGGTACGGCTCTCATCGGCGTACCGACTGTTCGAAGTGGCCCTCTCCATGCGTATCGAGTTATTATATCAACTCAGGAACTCCGGACAGGACACTGTGATATCCGGACTTGGTCCTGACTCGCCGTCCATGGGACGGCTTCAGATTTTGCGGCGTCGATTTGTTGTGTGCCCCAGGGAGGCGTTTATATGGACAGGGAACTCGTCAGACAACACAAGCAGACCTTGTTGCGGGCCATGGACTCGGTGGATGCGTGCCAAAGCGTGCTCGGCCGGCTCGACCGCCAGTGGACCAGGGCCACGCTGACCGGAAAGATCAATTGCAGCCGCATCGCCCAGACGCTTATTGACTTCATCAGCAGCACCCAGGACAATTTTGCAACGCTCCAGCAAAACCTGCTCGATACCCTGATGGTGGAAAACACCCAGAAGGTCGTCCTCGAAATCACTGCCGTGGCCCAGGTGGCCATCGACATCCTCAAACGCAACCTGTTTGAGCGCACGGCCGACGTCGGGTTTCTGGCCACGGACGACGACATCGTCCAATTTCTCCTGGCCGGCGATTTTTCGCGCCAGGCCGTGGAACCCATCGAAGCGCGTCTGGCCGAGTATCGCAACAAGTACACGGTCTACTGGGAGATTGTGGTCCTTGATAGCGAGGGAAACGTGCGGGCCCACCTGGACCGGGACAATCCGCTGTCCCATTCGACCGATCCGCTGTTGGCCGAAGCCATGGCCTCCTCCCAGTACGTGGAAACCTACCGCCCAACCGATCTTGTCCCAGGCGGCGGCGACGTGTTGGCCTACTCCCAGGCCATCCGCCATCCGGCGACCAACCTGCCCATCGGCGTCCTGGCCCTGCTCTTTGATTTCAAAGGCGAGATGGCCGGCATTTTTGAGAGCCTGGGGCGCTCCTCCAACGATATCGTCATCATGATTCTCGACGCGGCCGGCCGGGCCATCGCCACCAGCGATCCGGCGCGCGCCCCGGGCGGGCGGGCCTACCCGCTGGCCCTTCGCGACGATTTCCATATGGCCCAGCTTTGCGGCGAAGCCTATCTGGCCAAGACGCTCGCCACCAAGGGTTATCAGGGATTTATCGGCCTGCCCTGGTACGGGCATGTGCAAAAACGGGTGGCCACGGCCTTTGCCAACGGCACAAACGGCCATCATTTCGACGAGAAGGCCATCCGCCGCAACGCCATCTTCTCAGCCCGGCTGCTCCAGGTGGAGGAGGCCTCCGAGAACGTCTTGTCCGACCTGGAACTGGTGGTGCAAAACGGCGAGATCATGGCCGCCAAGAAGTCGGTCCAGTCCGACGCCTCGGAGCGGGTGGAAGCCCAAGCCCTGCCCCATGTCCTGGGCGAGGTCAAAAAGATCGGCGACCAGGTGCAGCACGTGTTCCAGGAGTCCACCGGCGGCTTGCTCAAGCTCGTCACCGCCTCGCGCCTGCACGACGTCCAGTTCCTGGCCGCCCTGGCCATCGACATCATGGACAGAAATCTCTACGAGCGGGCCAACGACTGCCGCTGGTGGGCCTTGACCTCGGATTTCCGCCGTTTTCTGGACAAGCCGAGCCTGTCAGGGGCCGACCGCAGCCGGATGCGCGAAATTCTGGCCTATATCAACAGCCTCTACACCGTGTACACCAACCTCTTTGTCTATGACCGCGAAGGCCGTATCCTGGCCTGCTCCAACCCCGACGAGCACCGCCAGGAAGGCCGCATCATACGCGAACGGTACGTCAGCGAGACCCTGTCCATCTCCGATTCCCAGCGCTACCGGGTCTCGGATTTCGTGCCCTCCGACCTCTACGAGGCCGCAGGCGCACCCCGCCCCACCTACATCTACAATGCGCCGATCACGGCCATCGAACGCCCGGATACGACGCTTGGCGGGGTAGGCATTGTGTTTGATGCCGAGCCGCAGTTCCTGTCGATGTTAAACGACTGCCTGCCCCGGGATGGCCAGGGCGGCATCCTGGCCGGCTCGGAAGGGATGTTCGTGGAACCGGACGGGCGCATCGTGGCCTCGACCAATCCCGAGCACGCCCCGGGCGACGTGATCGATCTGGCCGGCGTCTTCTGCCAGCTGGCCTGCGGCCAGATCACCTCGCATCTGGTGGCCGAGGGCGACGCCCTCTACGCCGTCGGCTGCGCCCACTCCGCCGGCTACCGGGAGTTCAAGCGGGGCGACGGGTACGTGAATGATTTGCTGGGCGTGGTGAAGGTGCGGATTTAGGCTGGAGTTGACGGCGAAGAAAGGGAAAAGACGCCTCCGACGGCCAAAGGGCAGTGTCCTTTGGAAACCCGCCGGGGGGAAGGGGCGGGCCAGATCAGACCGAAACGAACTCCACCCGGACGCCGGCATCGGTGAAATCCACCAGGGCCAGGCTGCCGCCGGGCTGAAGCGCGCCGGGGTTGATCAGCCGGGTGGCGCCGTAGAGGGTGTTTTCGGCGGTGTGGGAATGGCCGAAAAAGACCACGTCAAAGCGCCCGGCCAGGGCCTCGGCCAGACGCGCCGACAGGCCGGGACGCGGCCCCCAGCCGTGGACGGCGGCCACCCGGAAACCGGCGATGGTCCGCTCGGCCAGGGGTTCCAGCTCCGCGCCCAGATCGTAGCCGTCGCAGTTGCCGGCAACCGACACATGGCCGGGATGTTGGATGAGGTGGCTCCACACGGCAAAGCCGGTATGGTCGCCGCAGTGGAAGATGTAGTCGGCCGGGGCCAGATAACGGTCGTAGACGGCCGTAAAAAAGGCATTGGGCGTGCGCAGGTGGGAATCGGAGATAACGGCTGCGCGCATGGCTCAGTCCTTGGGGGCGACGCCGTTTTTGCGGTTCCACCACTGCTTGTCCGGGCCGTTGAACCACCACTCGGCGTGGTCGGTTTCAGCCAGGGTCCGGGCCAGTTCCCGGCCGGCGTCGGTGCGAAGCCGGGCCATGGCCGCCTCGATCCAGGCGTCGGCGTAGCGGTTGCCCAGATCGAGCTCTTCCTTCAAATTGGCGATCAGGTCGATCTGGTCGGCGTCCTGGGCCAGCCGGGCTTCCAGGGTATCGGCGTCTTCCAGCTCGTCATGGAGTCCCAGGACGTCGCCGGACAGCCCGGTGCCGGCCACGGCGTCGGCCAGGGCCCGGCGCGAGTCGGCCGTGTTGTAGAGCTTGTTGACGTAGTTGAAATCGCCGGTGCGGGCCTCGTGCAGGTCGTGAAACAGGCACAGGGCCATGGTGCGGTAGGGATCGGCTCCGGCCTGCCTGGCCAGGGTGAAGCCAATGAGCGCCGTGCGGAAACTGTGCTCGGCCACGTTTTCCGACCCGGTGCCCAGAAACTGGTAGCCGGTGCGCGGCGTCTTGCGCAGCATGCCGGCCTCAAAGACCAGATCGGCCAGCCGGGTCAGCCGGTCGCGGTCGCTCATGTCCACCTTGCCCAGATCGTCAGTCGTCATGCGTCCATCTCTCTCGGCCCCCGCCCGCTGCCGACCGAATTGTCAGCCAGCGCCGGGAACCCCATAAATACCTTTCCCACCAAGGGGGTCCGGGGGGGATTATCCCCCCCGGCCGCCGGAGGCCTCTCTTTCCCCTAACTACGGTAGTCGGCGTTGATCTTGATGTAGTCGTAGGTCAAATCCGAGGCCAGGAGCAGATAGCGCCCCGGTCCCCCGCCCAGTTCCACGTCGATGGGGATTTCGCCCCGGCGCATGTGGGGGGCTAAAAGCGCGTCGAGGTCGTCGGCCACCGGCATGCCGTTTTCAAAGACCGGCACGCCGCCGATGCGCACGGACACCTCGTCGGGATCAAACACGGCCCCGGACCGGCCCAGGGCGGCCACGATGCGGCCCCAGTTGGCGTCGCGTCCGAAAAAGGCCGTCTTGACCAGCGGCGAATTGCCGACCGCCCGGGCGGCCAGTTCGGCATCGCCATGAGAGGCCGCGCCCTGGACCTTGATGCGCAGCACCTTGGTGCCGCCCTCGGCGTCCTGGACCAGCATGGCGGCCAGGGTCTGGCAGACGTCCACCATGACGGCGAGCAGGGCCTGCCGGCCCTCGGCCGAGTCGATGACCACTTCGGATGCGCCGTTGGCCAGGGCCAGGACGCAGTCGTTGGTGGAGGTGTCGCCGTCCACGGTGATGCTGTTGAAGCTGCGGTCGGCGGCGGCGGCCACGGCCTCCTGCCACCACAGCGACCCGACCTGGGCGTCGCAGAGCAGCACCCCGATCATGGTGGCCATGTTGGGGGCGATCATGCCGGCTCCCTTGGCCATGCCAAGGACGTGCACTTCGCCGGAATCCGTGGTGAGCGTGCCCCAGGCGATCTTGGGAAAGCTGTCGGTGGTCATGATGGCCTTGGCCGCCTGCATCGGCGAGGTCTCGCCGAGATTGGCGGCCAGGGCCGGCACAATGCCCTTCCATTTGTCCATTTTAAGCCGCGCCCCGATGACGCCGGTGGAGGCGGGCAGGATTTCGCCGGGCGAGAGATCGGTGGCCTTGGCCACCAGGGACAGGGTCTCGCGGCAGTCGGCGATGCCGGCCGCGCCGGTGCAGGCATTGGCCTGTCCGGCATTGATGAGGATGGCCCGGGCATGGCCGCCGGTGGCGGCGATATGGTCCTTGGCCACGGTGACCGGGGCGGCCTGGAACAAATTTTTGGTAAAAACCCCGGCAGCGGCGGCCGGGCCGTCGCTGACGATCAGGGTCAGGTCATCGCGGCCGGCGGCGTATTTGAACCCGGCGGCGGCAGTGGCAAAGGAAAAGCCCTTGGGCACAGGAATGACGGGCGATTGCATGGCAGCTCCTTGTCTGAATGCGTCACAGCGGGCAACGGGCCGGGGCCGTTACGGCATGGCCCGGGCCGCAGGTCCGGTCGGTTTGCGCGGCGATGCGGCCAGTTCGTCCTGGGTCAGCACTCCGTCGTTATTGGCGTCATATCGGCGAAATTCGCGTTCCTGGAAATTTCGCCATTCCTCCAGGGTGATTCGGCCGTTGCGGTCGGCGTCAATGGCCTGAAAATCGAGGGCCGGGGCCGGCCTTGGCGCAGCGGGCGGGGCCGCAGCCGGGGCCGGAGGCGCTGTCTGCGCCGGCGCGACCGCCCGGGCCGGGGCTGCCAGGGGCCGCTCGGCCAACCCCGGGGCCGGGGCCGGTGTGGCGACCCGGGCCGGAGCCGGAGCAGCCGCCTCGGCCGGATAATCCGGCGACGGATACGACGTCTCCAGCGCCCGGGGCGGCCCGGACGGCCCGGTGGTGGTGCAGGCCGGGCCGGCCAGGGCGGCAATCAGGGCCGCAATGGCCGTTTTTTTAAGGACTCGCCGCATGGGCCTCACTCCTTGGCCGGCCCAGGCCGGCCGGCGCATCCCCGGGCAATGGACGGGGAAACGCGGGGTTTTTCTGTACACCAAACGCCCGCGCCCGGCCATACCCGGTCTTGACAGGCCCCCGCCCCTTTGCCAAGCCCCGGACATGCATCTTCCCCGTCTCCTGCTGTTGTGTCTGGTCCTGACCGCCATCCCGGCCCCGCTTGGAGCCGCCTCCGCCAATGACCGGCTCTTTATCGGCGCCGAGGCCCTGCTTCGCGGCCGCTATGAACTGGCCAGCCAGACTTTTGCCGAGGCGTTGGCCGCCGATCCGGAGAACCCCTATGCCCGCACCCGTCTGGGCCTGGCCCTGGCCGGTTCCGGACAGAGCGACCGGGCCAGGGCGGAGCTGGAAAAAGCCCTTGCCGCCCGGGCCGACGACCTGTTTGCCCTGTGGACCCTTGGCTGCCTGGATCTGCTGGCCGGCCATCCGGCCGCTGCGGCCGGGCGGTTTGCAGCCATGGACAAGGCCGATCCAGGCAACCGGCGAAGCGTGCTTGGCCTGAGCCTTGCCGCCTTGCAGGACGGACACACGGCCGAAGGGATCAAGCTCCTGGCCAAGGTCCAGCAAACCGAATCCGACGACGCGCTGCTTCGCTTTCTCACCGGCTATGCCTACTGGTCCCTGGATGCGCCGGCCAACGCCCGGCTGGAGCTGGAGGCCACCTTGGAGCTGGAACCGCGCAACACCGCGGCCCTGGAACTGCTGGGTCTGGTCTATCGCCGGCAGGGCAAGGCCAATCTGGCGGCCAGCGCCTGGGGCCAGGCCCTGGCCATCGACCCCAAATCCCCCGGAGCCCGGTTTTTCCTGTCGCGTCTGGCCGAGGACGAAGGGCTGGCCGCCACCCTGGCCGATCGGCCGGCCGAGGCCAAACGGGCCTATGAACGCGCCCTGGCGGCTGATCCGGGCAATGCGGCCGCAGCCAAGGCCCTGGGATTGGGCGTTCCCCAGCCCATGGCCCCGCCGGCGGCCGCCGCCGGGCTGCCGCACCGCCCGGAGGTCCCGACCGACGGGCAACACCCCTCTCGCGCCACCGGGACGGACACAAAGCGGTCGCCGGGGATGCCGGGCGAGGGGGAGCGTACCGAAAAAAAGAAATCCAGAGCCCCGGCCAAGCCGGACGTGGTGATTGTTGCGCCCTCCGATGCGCCGACGCCTTTCGAGCCGGCCAGCCCGCGGCCGGTCGCCCCGCCGCCGGCCCCGGCCAACGCCAAACCTGCCCGGCCCACGGCGTCGCCTTCGGTCCAGGCCCCGGCGCAATCCACTGTATCGTCTCCGGCCAAACCACCGACACAGCCAGCGTCGCCCCCGGGCGTCGCCGCTCCGGCCCCCTAGCCCCTGCCCGGTCCGCGAAAACCTTCCTGGGCCGAGACAGGACAAAACCCGGGGACGATTTTTCCGCACCATTGGCGCTGCAATCTGGAAAAAGGCCCACCCGGTCCCAAGGGCGGCCGGTTGACGGGTGTGCTCGATTGCGCCAAGCTGCCGGCGTATTGCCAGGATGCTCCCGAAGGAGATTTCGCATGATCCGACTTGTTACGACCCTGCTTTTCGTCCTCCTGCTGGCTGCCCCAGCCTCGGCCCAGTCCTTTGGCCCGAAAACGTATCCCGACTGCACCATGCTTTTCGCCAAGAAGGCCGCCTCCCGCGACGGCAAAATGCTCATGCGCCGGGCCTGCAAATGCCGCTTCCAGGACCCAACCGACCCGGAGTGCAAGGACTATTCGCAAAAGGCCCTGGACTGCATCATCAAAAACGCCATGCCGGTGGAGCACGACGAGGAAGTCTGGGGCGTGGAACGCGCCTGTCGCACCAAGCATCCGGTCCCCTAAGTCCACGACCGGCCCGCTCCCACAAGGCATAAAAAAACGCCGCCCCGGATCGGGACGGCGTTTTTGTTTTCTGCCGCTGCATGGAAACGGCGTCTTCACAAAAGAGAAAGCGGCTTCAGGTCGCCAACCCCAAGCCGCTTTCCGAAATGTCCTTTTCGGAGGAAGGATGTTTCTCTACTAGCAATGGCCGTGCCAAAACCAATTCAAACAATTTTTATCATATTATTTCAGAATATTGAAACAAATGGACATGTTTCAGACTGCACCAGACCCGGTTTTTCACCCCCAAAACAGTACAAAAGCCTTTACCCTTCCCGGCCAATCCAGACGCCAGGGGCAGTATTTTGTACTCCCTTGAAATTGCTTTATAATATCACATTATTCCAACATGTTACGAAGCTGACGCGCGAATGACGCCGCCGGATGGGATGGCTCAATCGACCCAGGCAAGCCGTCCCCGGACAAGGCCGGTACAAATCCTTGTCCCCACCTGCCCTGCCGTAAGCCAACACCAAAAATGCTGCAATAAAAGGATGTTGTCGTGAAACCGCTGGCCAGGGCCGGGCGACATGGAAACGTGGACGCGACTGACGAGCGGGAACCAAGCGAGGATGCCATGGAATGCAGCCTGACCGTCGAGGGCCTTCCCTCGACCCGATTCTTCCTGTCGAGGACCACCCCGAAAGCCGGGACAGGCCGCGCCGTACCCTGCCGGCGAGGCCACCCCTGCCCGACGGCCCGGCTGGCTGGCGGCTGTCTGCTGCCGGAGGCCATCAAACCCGTGCTGGCAGCCTTTTCCCCGGTTCTCTCCCATGCGCGGGTATGCCTGACCCTGCGCCGGGGAGGTGAGCTGGCGGAAGTTCAGGAAACCGGCCAGTGGGCGGCGTTTCGGCTGCTCATCGCGGCCATGCGCGACTCGGGCTGCCCGTTTTTCGGGAGCAGCCTGCCGGCCGGGGCCGGCCTGCCCCCCAAGGACGACGGGGCCGCAACATTTCGGCGCATGGTGCGGGCACTGACCTTGCCCTGGCGGGGAGCGGGAGGCTCGGAGCAACTGGCCCGGCTGGCCCTGGCCCGATGCGGCCGGGACATCGAATCCCGCCTGCACCCGATCCTGTGCGCGGCCAGACAGCATTGCCGGCAGGATGCGGCCATAAACGCCGTCATCCTCATGTACAACTGCACCCGGCTGGCCGTGGAAGACGGCGGCGAGGCCAAAAGGCCGCAGCCGACTGCGGCCTGAGCTGCCGGTTTGCGACTTAAGCGTTACGACAAGCGCGTCGTGGACCTTCGGCCGCAGCCTACTGCGGCATGAGCAGTCGGTTGCGGCGGCGGCGGGCGATTTCCATTTCGGTTTCAAGCATCAGCTTTTGCTGCTTGGCCGCAAAAATTTCCTGGGCAAAGGTCACCCCGGCCTTGTGGTCCTCGGCGGCGAGCAGTTCCCGGGCCTTGGCTTCGACGGCGTCCCGTTGCTCGGTCAGGGCCGCCAACTCGGCCGCCAGTTCGGCCGCCTGCCGCTCGATAGCGGCGTCATCCTGTTCGGTCATGGTTCCTCCACCACAAGGGTCTTGATGTTGGCAAATTCCAGCAGTCCGTGGCGGGACAGCTCCCGGCCATAGCCCGAGCGCTTGACCCCGCCAAAGGGCAGCCGGAAATCGGACCGGGGCACGGCATTGACCGTGGCCATGCCGACCTCCAGCCGCCGGGCCAGGGCCAAGCCCCGGGCCGTATCGGCGGTCCAGACGCTGCCGCCAAGCCCGTAGGGCGAGGCATTGGCCAGGGCCAGGGCGTCTTCGGCGTCCGTGGCCGCAACCAGGGCCGCCACCGGACCAAAAAGCTCTTCGTCAAAAGCCGGCATCCCGGGCCGCACATCGGCAAGCAACGTCGGCGCATAAAAAAAGCCCGGCCGGTCCAGGCGATGGCCGCCGGCCACAAGCCGCGCCCCGGCCGCCACGGACTCCCGCACCTGCCGGTCCAGATTTTTCAAGAGATCAAGCCGGGCCAGGGGGCCAAGGGTGGCGGCCGGATCAAACGGGTCGCCCGGGGTGTGGGCGGTGAGCATGTCGGCCAGCCGCCGCCCAAAAGCCTCATAGAGCGGGCGCTCGACGATAAACCGTTTGGCCGCGATGCAGGCCTGGCCGCACACCCGCATCCGGGCGGTCTCGGCCGCCACGCAGCAGTCGTTTAGCACCGCGTCGGCCAGGACAATAAAGGCGTCGGAGCCGCCAAGCTCCATGACCGCCTTTTTGATGTTGGCTCCGGCCAGCGCGCCAATGGCCGCCCCGGCCCGCACCGAGCCGGTGAGCGTCACGCCGGCCACGGCCGGGTGGGCCACGGCCGCCGGCACCAGATCCTCAGGCAGACGCACCACCCGGACCAGATCGGCCGGAAACCCGGCCTCGGCAAAAAGCCCTTCCAGGGCCATGGCCGCGCCCATGACGTTGGGCGCTGGCTTGACGGCCACGGCATTGCCCACGGCCACCAGCGGCACGGCCGCCCGCATCACCTGCCAGTAGGGGAAATTCCAGGGCATGACGGCCAAGATGACGCCAAGCGGGGCATAGACCACCATGCGCCGGCCGGTTTCGCTCGGGCAGGGTTCATCGGCCAGCCAGCGCGGGGCCATCCGGGCGTAAAAACGGCAGGCCCGGGCGCAGCGGCGCACCTCGGCCTCGGCCTCGGGCAAAAGCTTGCCCATTTCCAGGGCGGCCAGCCGGGCCAGGGGGGCCACGCGCGCCTCGAACAGATCGGCCAGCCGCAAAAGGGCCTGACAGCGCGCATCGAGCGGCCAGGCGCTCCAGTCGGCCTTGGCGGCCAGGCCGGCGTCGAGAATACTCGCCAGCGCAGCGGCGTCATGGGCGGCATAGGTGGCGATGGGCTGGCCGGTGGCCGGATTGGTGCTGACGAACATGGGTATTTTGGGTGGGCGGCCGGTCGCGGCGCGGGACGGAGGTTCTCCGGGCTGGCGGCCGTGGGCGGATGCCAGAGCGGGTCTATAGCCGTTTTACCGGGCCAAGCCAAGACCGCGCGGAAACCCTAGCCGGCGACGATGCCGCGCACACCCTGAAAAAGCAGGCTCGCAGCCGTGCCCCCAAGGACAAAGAGCGCCACCCGGCGAAAGGCTGCCTCGCTGATGCGCCCGCAAAGTCCCACCCCGGCGGCAATGCCCAGGCCCAGGGCCGGCAGCGCCACCGCCGCCCGAATGAGCACCGGCCCGGTCACCAGCCCGGCCAAAAACTGGGAAGTGACCACGCCGCAGCCGGCCAGCAGGAAATAGGAGACCAGCGTGGCCCGCAGAGCGTTTCGGTCAAGGCCCAGCCGAGACATCCAGGCCACTATCGGCGGGCCGTTGATGCCGAGAGCCCCGCCGGTGCAGCCAGCTACAAACCCGGCCGCCACGCCCCAGCCGCGCCCGGCCGGCGCGGCGCAGCGCACCCCCCGGCATTCGTTGGCCACAAAGACGAAAATAGCCACAGCCAGCACGGTCTTGAGCCAATCCCCGGACACCGCCCGCAGGGCATACACGCCAAGCGGCATGCCCGGCAGCGAGGAGACGAGGAGCAGGGCCAGCGGCCCGAACTGAATATGGCCGCGAAGACGCGACACCATGACGCTGTTCACCGACAAGGACAGGAACAGGCACACCGGCACGGCCAGTTTCAGATCAAACACCTGGGCCAAAAGCGGCAGGGCCACCAGCGACGAACCGAACCCGGCCAGCCCCTGGGTGAAACCCGCGCAAAACGCCCCCAGACAAAGGACGCCGATGGTCAAAAGGTCCATGGGTACTCCCAAAGCCGCCCCAAGCCAGCTCCACATTTTGATTTCAAGAACATTGTTTGCAAGGCTAATCCGGGATACGGTGCGAGGCAAATGCAATAATTAACACCTGAGGTTCGAGAAATATGCACATGCTTGACCCCTGGCAGCTGCACACCTTCCTGACCGCTGCCGCCGCCGGATCGCTGCGCCAGGCTGCCCGGGAACTGGCCCTGTCGCCCTCGGCCGTGACCGCCCGGATCAAGGCCCTGGAACAGACCGTCGGCGTGGCCCTGTTTCACCGGACCGGCAACCGGGTGACCGTCACCGAACACGGCCGCCGGCTGTCCGGCTACGCCCGGCGGCTGCTGGACCTGGAAGCCGAGGCCCGCCAGAAGCTGGCTGGCGATGATGACGAGGCCACGTCGTTGTCCGTGCGCCTGTCCGAGAGCCTGGGGCTGGCCGTACTCCCGGTGCTGTTGCCTCGTTTTCGCCGCCGCTTCCCCTGCCTGCGCCTGACCCTGGCCACACGCTCGGACCAGGGGCTGGTCCGTGACCTGCGCCAGGGCGTGGTGGACTGCGGCATCGTTCTTGGCCAGCCCTATGTGGCCGAGGGCGTGACGGCCACGGTGATTCACCGGGAGCGCCTTGTCGTCGTCGCCGCCCCGCACGACCCCCTGGCCGGTCGCGGCCGCGTCATCCCGGCCGATCTCCATGGCCGGGAGCTGCTTGTCACCCGCCATGTCTGGAGCGCCCGGGAGCGCGTCGAACAGGCCCTGCTGCGGGCCGGCGCGATTCCGGCGGCAGTGACGTCCTGCACCAGCCTGGAAATGCTCCTGCGCTGCGTGGTCGCCGGCCACGGTCTGGCCCTGGCCCCGGAGCTGGCCGTGGCCGACCGGGTCCGGGCCGGGCAACTCGCCAGCCTGGCTTGGGACGACGGGTCCCTGGATGCCGCAGTGACGGTCATGACCCTGACCGGCCGCCGGCCAAGCACTGCCCAGACCGTGTTTCTCCACCTGCTCCGACAGTCCCTCCAAAACGGCGGGTACGATCCGGAGCAAGTCGAACCGTCACAACCGTGACTTCAAGACCAGTTCTTCAGTGCATCCCCGCCCGCCTGGATTGCACAATGCGCGAAGCGGCTGCCTGGGCAAAGCGCCTGTCCATGCATCTCCCTCCAAACGTCTGGCCTGATCCTCACCCGGACGGCCAGGGAACCAACGTCCCGCTCCTCCTGCTGACTGTTTTCCGACAACGATGAATGCACCATCGCCTCATACACTGTTCCAGCATGTCGCCTCTTGGAAACTCCCTGGCCAATACGCAACGCCTTCCTGGATGAATTCGGCAATTCGGATAGCATTTCAAGAGGATAATCATTTCAATTTTTTGCCGTGCCAGATTCTTTTGGATGTTTTTTCAATTATGGAGTACCCGAAATCACGTTTCGGTTGCTGCTCGTCCTTACGATTCTGGGAAACCCGGGATTTCCATGCACCCGCGGCTCAGGAGAGGCTTGGCCAGTACGGTTGTCTGCCTGTGGACGAAGGCTATTTTTTTTAACCGAAGACAACTGGTTTCCTTGCAATTTCTTTATTGACAAGGGAATGACCAGCAAAACAGGAGTACTGTCGCCGTGAGAAGCATACGATTAGCGATGGCCTGCGTAATCGGCATTGTCGTGTTATTGATTCAATCCGTTTTGATATATTTTGTGGCTTCATCAATATACAAATCGAGCATTGATACAACAAAGTACGATATGGGATTGATGGCCAGCACCCTTTCCAAGACGACGGCCGATTTTGGGGTGCAGCAAATGGAACGGATGCGCGGTATTTCCAAAATCCCAGCATTGCGGGAGTATTTACGCTCCGGGGAAAAGGAAGCCGTTGTAAACGACATCCTCCAGGCCATGTCGCTCGCTTCGGCCGATGTGAACTCGTTTTACGTGTTCGACGCCCAGGGCAAACAAGTCCTTCTGATGGTCCAGGGCAACCCGTCGAAACCCAACGATATTTCCAACCGCGAGTACATCAAGGACGCCCTGGCCGGGAAAGAGGGCTACAGCAACGTCCCCACGAAAAGCATCGCCACAGGGAAGTTGATCGTCAGCGTCACGGCCCCGATCTTGGACGCTTCCGGCAAAGTGCTGGGCGGCGTCGGCATGTCCTACGCCCTGGATCGACTGCTGGCCGACTACGTTGAGACGATCCGTCTGGGCAAGTCGGGACATCCCTTCATTCTCTCCCCCAAAGGCGTCGTGGTCGGCCATCCCGACCGGGCGTTGCTGCTGCAGGACATCTCCGGGGACCCGGGCGTCGGGGCGATGCTCAAAACGCCAAACGGGGAAGGCGTCCTCAAGCGCGGCGACAAAGAGGAAATGATCACCTGGACCCGCGTCCCCGGCTGGGACTGGATCCTGGCCTTTGCCATGAATACGAGCGAGATCGAATCCGAGGCCCAGCAGGATCGCAATTTCATGATCCTGCTGGGCTCCTTCGCCGTCCTGGCCCTGATCGGCGCATGCCTTCTGGCGCAGGAAAAAATTGTGGTCACTCCGCTCAAACGGCTTGAGGAGTTCGCTTCGGACGTGGCCGGCGGCAACCTGGACAAGGCCTTGGACCTGCATCTGGGCAATGAGATCGGGAAACTGGCCGACAGCCTGCGCAGCATGGTCACCACCCTCAAGGGCAAGATCGACGAAGCGGACGCGAAAACGCGGCTGGCCGAAGAGGCCTCGACGCGGGCGGCCCAAGCCGTCCAGGAAGCCGAGGAGGCCCGCAGGGAAGCCGAAAAGGCCCGGACCGAAGGCATGCTCCAGGCGGCAGGCGAGCTGGAAAGCGTGGTCGAGGTGGTCACCACCGCCTCGGAAGAACTCTCCGCCCAGATCGAACAATCCAGCCGCGGCTCCGAGGAGCAGTCGCGCCGGGTGAGCGAAACCGCCACAGCCATGGAAGAGATGAACGCCACCGTGCTCGAGGTTGCCAAGAACGCCTCGCAAGCGGCCGATACGGCCGACAAGGCCAAGCACAAAGCTGAGGAAGGCGCCCAGGTCGTCACCCAGGTGGTCGGAAGCATCGGCGAAGTCCAGTCCACAGCCCTTGAACTCAAAACGGACATGACCACGCTCGGCAAGCAGGCCGAAGGCATCGGCCAAATTCTCAATGTCATCTCCGACATCGCCGACCAGACGAATCTGCTCGCGCTCAATGCCGCCATCGAAGCCGCCCGGGCCGGAGACGCCGGGCGCGGCTTCGCCGTGGTGGCCGACGAGGTCCGCAAGCTGGCGGAAAAGACCATGACCGCCACCAAGGAAGTGGGCGAGGCCATCCGGGGGATTCAGGAGGGCGCGCGCAAAAACATCGGCAACGTCGAGAACGCCGTCCAGAAAATCGACGCCGCGACCGGTCTGGCCGGAAAATCCGGGGAGGCCCTTCAGGCCATCGTGTCCCTGGTCGATCTGACCACGGATCAGGTCCGCTCCATTGCCACGGCTTCCGAACAACAATCGTCAGCCAGCGAGGAGATCAACCGGAGCATTGAGGACGTCAGCCGCATTTCCGCCGAAACCTCCGACGCCATGCAGCAGTCCGCCCTGGCCGTGGGGGAACTGGCCCACCAGTCCCAGGTGCTCAAGGGGTTGATTGATCAGATGAAGGACGACGGAGGGCCGCCGGCTCTCCGGTAAGAGCGCTTGACGGCACGCCGCAGGGGCGGCCAGACCTCGCCCTTTTGCTCCCGGACAGGCCGGACGCCGCACCCGCGGCGTCCGGCCTGTTGCCGTGTCTGCCCCGTTGACGCCGGCTCTGTTCGCTACCTGTCGCGGCTGCGCGCGTCGGCCCGGGCGGCCAGAAAACGGGCCATGGCCGGGGCCAGGAGCACCACCAGGAAAAAGCGCATGGTCTGCATGGTCATGACGCAGGCGAAATCGACCCCGGGCGAGCTGGCGGCGATGACGGCCACCGAATCCATGCCCCCGGGGCTGGCCGCCAGATAGGCGGTCAGCCCGTCCATGCCGGTCAGCCGGGAAAGGAGCCAGGACAGGCCGCCGCAAAAGGCAATGAGCGCGGTGATCGCCGCCAAGATGGCCGGCAAAGCCCGGGCGGCGTAGACGGCCACCTGTCGGGTGAAGCCCAGGCCGACCCGCCAGCCGATGCCGGCGTAGGAGGCGGCCAGCAGCCATGGCGGCAGTTCGATCTCGGTCGCGCCGGCCAGGCGCAGGGCTGCGCCGACCAGCATGGGGACGAGCATGGCCCCGGCCGGAATCCGGGTGAAAAGACCAACCAGGCCGCCAAGGAGGATCAGGCCGGCGGCCGTGCCCCAGCCGGGAGTCGGCGGGGGAAACCAGACGGTGGCGGCGTGCAGCGGCAGGACAGCCCCCGCCGGCACGGCCAGACGGGCAACGAGGCTGGCGGCCAGGGCCACGCACAGCACCCGCAGATATTGCATGAAAGCGACCAGCCGGGCATCGGCCCCGCAGGCGTCGGCCATGACCACCATGGCCTCGGCCCCGCCGGGCGAGGCGCCCCAGATGCCGGTGGCGCCGGGCATGATGTCCAGGCGGTAGAGCAGCCACCCCATGGCGGCGCTGGCCCCAAGGCCGGCCAGGATGACCACGGCAAAGAGATGCCAGCTCGCGGCCAGGGTCGGCAGCACGGCCGGGCTGGCGGCCCGGGCGATGAGACAGCCGACCACGGCCTGGGCCAGGATGTAGGGCGTGCGGCCAAACTGGATGGAGCCGCCGCCCAGGGCCAGGGCAACGGCGGCGACAATGGGGCCAAGGAGCAGCGCTGCCGGCAGTCCCAGGGCGGACAGCCCGGCCGTGGCGGCCAGGGTCAGGACCAGCAGCAGGAGCCATTGGCCGGGGCGGCCCGGCCGGCGGCGGACAGGCGGCTTTGGTCGCTCAAGGACGGCGGCCATGGCCTACGACCGGCGCGGCCCCGAAATCCGCCAGGCAGGATTTCGGGGCCGCGTATGAGCCGAGATCGTTTGTATGGCCACGCACATCATGGGCATGGGGTCCCGCCTTCCGGCAACGCTGTCGACGCAGCGGGGCTTCCCCTGCCCCCTTCTCCCTGTGCAGGGGTCCGGGGGATCATCCCCCCGGCAGGGTCCGGGGCAAAGCCCCGGCTGCCGGAGGCGCTCTTCCTGCCTATCACCGCACCATGCGGCCGATGCGGCCAAAGCGGATGTCGCTTGGGCCGTCCCAGGACCAGTAGATGACCCAGGCCTTGCCGCGGATCTTGTCCCTGTCCACAAATCCCCAGAAGCGGGAGTCGTAGGATTCGTCGCGGTTGTCGCCCATGGCGAAATACTTGCCGGCCGGCACGGTGATGGGACCGAAGTTGTCCCGGCGCTGCTGCAGGCCCGGATCGGTATGCTTGATGTAGGGTTCGACGAGCTGTTCGCCGTTGCGGAAGAGGACCTTGTCCTTCATTTCCACCACGTCGCCGGGCACGCCGATGATGCGTTTGATGAAGTCCTTGCTGGTGTCCTCGGGAAACTCGAACACGATGACGTCGCCGCGCTGGGGGTCCTCAAGGGGCAGCACGAACTTGTCGGTGAACGGGATGTGCGTGCCGTAGAGGAATTTGTTGACGAGCAGGTGGTCGCCGATCAGCAGGGTGTCGAGCATGGACCCGGAAGGAATCTTGAAGGCCTGGACCACGAAGGTCCGGATGACAAAGGCCAGAACAAGGGCAACAGCCAGGGCTTCCAGATATTCCAAGAGCATTTTTTGCCATCTCGGATTCATCGTCGCAGTTCCTTATTGATGTTTGGGAAAAAGCGGCCGGGTCACGGCGGGGCCGCTGGAACAGGGCAGCACGGGCAGGCCTAGTCTTCAGTGGCCTTGAGTGCGGCCAGAAAGGCTTCCTGGGGCAGTTCGACGTTGCCCATGCGCTTCATCCGCTTCTTGCCTTCCTTCTGTTTTTCCAGAAGCTTGCGTTTGCGGGTGATGTCGCCGCCGTAGCATTTGGCAATGACGTTTTTCCCGATGGGGGAGTTGCGTTCCCGGGCGATGACCTTGGTGCCGATGGCGGCCTGAATAATGACTTCAAACAGTTGGCGCGGGATGACGCGCTTGAGCTTGAGCGCCAGGGCGCGGCCGAACTTGTAGGAGTTCTCCCGGTGGACGATGACGGCCAGGGCGTCCACGGGATCGCCGTTTATAAGGATGTCGAGCTTGACCAGATCCGAGGCCCGGTAGTCGATAACCTCATAATCCAGGGAGGCATAGCCCCGGGTCGAGGATTTGAGGCGGTCGAAGAAGTCGTAGACGATCTCGGCAAAGGGCAGCTCGTAGGTGATGACCACCCGGGTGGCGGTCAAGTAGCGCACGTCCTTCTGGATGCCGCGTTTTTCCTCGCACAGCTTGAACACTGCGCCCACGTATTCGTTGGGGGTGTGGATCTCCAGACGGGCGAACGGCTCATAGAGGGCGGCGATTTCCTGGGTCTTGGGCAGCTTGCTCGGATTGTCCACCGGGATGACGTCCCCGGCCGTGGTCTCAACCTTATAAATGACCGAGGGGGCGGTGGCGATGAGGCTGGCCCCGAACTCGCGTTCCAGGCGCTCCTGGATGATCTCCATGTGGAGCAGGCCGAGAAAGCCGCAGCGAAACCCGAAGCCCAGCGCCTGCGAGGTTTCCGGCTCGTAGGTGAAGGCCGCATCATTTAACTGCAGTTTTTCCAGGGCGGTCTTTAAGATCTCGTATTCTGCGGCGTCCACCGGGTAGAGACCGCAAAAGACCATGGGTTTGACTTCTTTGAAACCCGGCAACGGCTCGGTGGCCGGATTGTCGACCGAGGTCACGGTGTCGCCCACCCGGGCTTCGGTCAGGGTCTTGATGTTGGCACAGAAAAATCCGGCCTCGCCCGGCCCGAAGGAGGGGAAATCCTTGGGTCCCGGGGAGAATGCGCCCAGGCGGATCACTTCGAATTCCGCATTGTTGTACATCATGCGGATGCGCTGCCCCAGGGTGATGGTGCCGTCCATGACCCGAAAGAGCACCACCACGCCCTGGTAGGAGTCGTACCAGGAATCGACGATGAGCATGCGCAGCGGGGCGTCGGCCGTGCCGGCCGGGGACGGAATCTTGGCAATGATCTGTTCGAGCACGGCCGCGACATTGACGCCGGTTTTGGCCGACACGGACACGGCGTCGCCGCAGGGCAGGCCTATGGCCTCTTCGATATCCTGTTTGACCGCTTCGGGGTCGGCGCTGGGCAGGTCGATTTTATTGAGGACCGGGATGATCTCCAGGTCGTTGTCCAGGGCCAAAAAGACGTTGGCCAGGGTCTGGGCCTCGACGCCCTGGGTGGCGTCGACCACCAAAAGCGCCCCTTCGCAGGCGGCCAGGCTCCGGGAGACTTCGTAGGAGAAATCGACGTGTCCCGGGGTGTCGATGAGATTTAAAATATAGTCCTTGCCGTCGGCAGCCTTATACGGAATACGGACGGTCTGGGCCTTGATGGTGATGCCGCGCTCGCGTTCGAGGTCCATGCGGTCGAGATATTGCTCGCGCATGTCCCGGGCATTGATCAGCCCGGTGATTTCGAGGATGCGATCGGCCAGGGTGGATTTCCCGTGGTCGATATGGGCAATGATGCTGAAATTTCTGATGCGGGACGTGTCCATGTGTGGGGATGCCTTTGGCGAAGCGCGCGTTGGATCGAAACGCCTCTTAATGGAAGGCGTGTCCAAGGTCAATGCGGGCGGCGCCGACGCGTCCCGGCGGACAAAAAATCCGCCCGGCAATCCATTGTCCCACGACATTTCCGTGACCTTTGACACATTTTTCACTTGGTATTCCCCTGGCCCTGGTGTATGTGATTACCCACTCATGGGGACAACCGGTTCCGGAAAATCCCGGCCCCCGGACGAAACGCGGAAACTTTAACAAAATCACCGGTAGGAGGCTTACATGTCTAAATTGGTTCCGCCGCATGGAGGCAAAGGCCTGGTCATCCGTCTGCTCGAAGGCGCTGCCAAGGAAGCCGAGCTGAAGAAGGCCGCCGGCCTCAAGAAAGTGCAGATCACCGCTCAGGAAAAGGGCGACCTTATCATGATCGGCATCGGCGGTTTCTCGCCCCTGGACGGTTTCATGACCAAGGCCGACTGGAAGAGCTCCGTTGAGAAGATGATGCTGGCCGACGGCACCTTCTGGCCGGTTCCCGTCGTCCTGGCGGTCACCAAAGACGAAGCCGCCGGCATCAAAGAGGGCGAGGAAATCACCCTCGAGCGCAACGGCGAAATCTACGCCACCATGAAGGTCACCGAGAAGTACGCCCTGACCGAAGCCGACAAGAAGTGGGAATCCGAGCTGGTCTACAAGGGCGCCGGCGACGACTCTGCCGACGACAAGTTCTGGAAGATCGCTCTTGACGACCATCCGGGCGTCAAGATGGTCATGGAACGCAAGGAAGTCTGCCTGGCCGGTCCGGTCAACGTCCTGTCCGAGGGCGAGTATCCGACCAAGTACAAGGGCGTCTACCTGCGTCCGGCTGAAACCCGCGCCATGTTCGACGAGCGCGGCTGGGGCACCGTCGCCGCTTTGCAGCTGCGCAACCCCATGCACCGTTCGCACGAGTACCTGTGCAAGATCGCCATCGAAGTTTGCGACGGCGTCATCATCCACTCGCTGATCGGCAACCTGAAGCCCGGCGACATCCCGGCCGAAGTCCGCGTGAAGTGCATTGACACCCTGTGCAAGTACTACTTCGTGGAAAAGAACGTCATCCAGGGCGGCTACCCCCTCGACATGCGTTATGCCGGTCCCCGCGAAGGCCTGCTCCACGCCACCTTCCGCCAGAACTACGGCGTCAACAAGATGATCATCGGCCGTGACCATGCCGGCGTCGGCGACTTCTACGGCATGTTCGAGGCTCAGGAAATCTTCGATCGCATCCCCTACGCCACCACCAAGGCTGCCAAGCCCGGTCAGGCGCTGTTGTGCGAGCCGCTGAAGATCGACTGGACCTTCTACTGCTACAAGTGCGACGGCATGGCTTCGCTGCGCACCTGCCCGCACACCAAGGAAGACCGCGTCATCCTGTCCGGCACCAAGCTGCGCAAGATGCTGTCCGAGGGCGGCGAGATCCCGGATCACTTCGGCCGCGAAGAAGTCCTGGTCATCCTGCGCGCCTACTACGAAGGTCTGACCGAGAAGGTCGAGATCAAGATGCACGGCGCTGCTTCCGGCGACTCCGCCAAATAAGTAGTCCGCGCAATCGATCCGATTGCTCCAGGGGGGACGCGCAAGCGTCCCCCCTGTTTTTTTGTGTCGCCTGACGCAACAGGGCAGCCCCGCCGACACCTCCCCGCCCCCGCAATTTGACCCCGTCGTCGCCGCCGCCCCTTGCCGCAGCCGGCCGATCCCTGTACCCTTGGGCCATGGAGTCCTTTCTCGCCGACCTGCACATCCACTCCCGCCATTCCAGGGCCACCAGCAAAGGCCTCACCCCCCGCCATCTGGCGGCCTGGGGCGAAATAAAAGGCATCTCCGTCGTCGCCACCGGCGATTTCACCCACCCCGGCTGGATGGCCGAACTCAAAGACGCCCTGGTCCCGGACGACGCCGGCCTCCTGCGTCTGGCCGATCCCGCCGGCCTTGGCGCGGAAATTCCCTGGCTGCCCGAAGCCCGGCCCGTCGGCAAGGCCCGATTTCTCCTTTCCGCCGAAATCAGTTCCATCTACAAGCGCGGCGGCAAGGTCCGCAAAGTCCACAACCTGCTCTACGCCCCGTCCTTTGAGGCGGCCGAACGCCTGAATGCCAAGCTGGCCAAGATCGGCAACCTGACCGCCGACGGCCGGCCGATCCTGGGCCTGGACAGCCGCCATCTGCTGGAACTGACCCTTGAAACCGATCCTCTGTGCTTTCTGGTGCCGGCCCATATCTGGACGCCCTGGTTTTCCCTGTTCGGCTCCAAATCCGGCTTTGATTCGGTGGAGGAATGCTACGGCTCCCTGGCCCGGGAAATCTTCGCCCTGGAAACCGGACTGTCCTCGGACCCGGACATGAACTGGACCCTTTCGGCCCTGGACCGCTTCCGGCTCATTTCCAATTCCGACGCCCATTCCGGCGAAAAGCTCGGCCGGGAATCCAATCTCTTTACCGGCCCGGCCTCCTACGCCGGCATCTTTGACGCCCTGCGCGGCGCCCCCGGAGAGACGCAGTTTGCCGGCACTGTGGAATTTTTCCCGGAAGAGGGCAAATACCACCTCGACGGCCACCGCGACTGCGGCGTGGCCATGGAGCCGGCTGCGGCCAGGGACCTGGGCGGCATCTGCCCCAAATGCGGCAAACCGCTGACCCTCGGCGTGCTTCACCGGGTGCTGGATCTGGCCGACCGCGATGCGCCGGTGCGCCCGGACGGCGCGCCCGGGTTTACCTCGCTTGTGCCCCTGGACGAGGTGGCCGGCGAGGTCTTGGGCGTTGGCCCCAAGACCGGCAAGGTCCGCACGCTCCTCGGGACGCTTTTTGCCCGCTTCGGCACGGAAATCGCCATCCTGCGCGACGTGCCGGCCGAGGACCTGCGCCGGGTCAGCCCCGGGCTGGCCGAGGCCATCACCCGGATGCGCCAGGGCAAGGTGAGCCGGCAGGCCGGCTTTGACGGCCAGTTCGGCCGCATCACGGTTTTTTCCGACGAGGAGCGGCGCGATCTCAAGGCCGGGCGCTTCCTGGCCGCCGCGCCCATGGCCCGGACCGCCCCGCGCGAACCGGCCCCGGACGACGAGGCCCCGGCCGAACCTCCCCCTGTCCTGGCCCCATCCCCGGCCAAACGCCGGGCCGCCGCCAAAGCCTCCGAAAAAGGCCGACGCCGACAGCCGACGCCGGCCCCGCTCCCGGCCGGCGGACTCACCGACGACCAGTCCCGGGCCGTTTCGACCAGCGCGCGCCACGTGCTGGTGGTGGCGGGTCCGGGCACGGGCAAGACCCATACCCTCATTGCCCGCGTCCGCGCGCTGCTGGCCCTGGGCGTGGCCGCCGGCAACATCCTGGCCGTGACCTTCACCCGCCGGGCCGCTGCCCAGCTGCGCGAACGGCTGGCCCGGGAGGACGGCGGCAGCGACATCCCCCGGGCCGACACCCTGCACGCCCTGGCCCTTGGCGCCCGCACCGAGGCCGGCGACCCCGAACCGGTCATCTTGTCGGAAAAATCCAGCGAACGCCTCTTTGCCCTGGCCAATCCCGAACTGACCGGGGCGCGGCTGCGCACGGCCTGGAAGGAATTGAGCCTGGCCCGGGAACGGCTGACGCCGCCGGAATTTCGCCCGGAAGGCATTCCCGGCCCGGAACTCTACGCCGCCCGCTATGCCGCCCAGAAAAAAGACTACGGGCTGACCGATTTCACCGATCTGCTGGAAGGCTGGCTGGCCGCCATGGAGTCCGGCCGGCATCGCCCGCCCTGGACCCATGTGCTGGTTGACGAGGTGCAGGACCTGACCCCGCTGCAGCTGGCCGTCATTGCCGCCCTGGCCGGGCGGGAGCGGGCCGCGCTGTTTGCCATCGGCGACCCGGACCAGTCCATTTACGGCTTCCGGGGGGCCTCGGGCCGGGTGGACGCCGCCCTGGCCGAAGGCTGGCCGGACCTGACCCGCGTGACCCTGACGGACAATTTCCGCTCGGCCGCACCACTCCTTGATCTGGCCGCCGGGGTGTTTCCCGGTCGCACGGCCCTGGCCTCCCGGGCCGGCAGCGAGATCCAGGCGGCCTGCGAAATCCAGCTCTACGAGGCCCCAACCGCCGCCGGAGAAGCGGCCTGGGTGGCCGAGCGGGTGGCCGGCCTCCTGGGCGGCTCGTCGCTGACGCTGACCCGCGACTTTTCCGCCCAGACCCTGGCCCCGGGCGACATTGCCGTGCTGGTGCGCTTTTCCGGCCTCATCCCGGGCCTCAAAGCCGCCCTGGCCCGCACCGGGGTCCCGGTGGCCGTGCCCGAGGCCGAGGCCTTCTGGAACGAGCTGCGGGTGCGCCTGCTCCTGGGCGCGGCCGCGGCCTCCCTGGGCATCCCGCCGCCGGACGGACAGGACACGCCGCCGGACGTTCCCGAACGCATCCTGGACAAAGGGCCGCTGGGGCTGGCCGCCTACCTGATCGACATCCCGCCCTTTGACCGACTCTTCTGGCAGGGACCGCAATTTCGGGAACTGACGCGAGCCTACGACGCCCACGGCGGCTGGGCCGGGCTGCTTGGCTACGTGGCCGGGCAGACCGAACTGGAGCTGGTCGGGGCGCGCTCGGAAAAGGTGCGGATCATGTCTGTCCACGCCGCCAAGGGACTGGAATTTGCCGCCGTGTTCCTGCCGGCCCTGGAAGACGGTATTTTACCGTTTGCCGGAACGGATTTTTTAAGCGGCAAACCCGGGCATCTGGCCGGGCAAATGGACGAGGCCGAGGAACGGCGGCTGTTTTATGTGGGGCTGACCCGGGCCAAAAGCCGGCTGTACCTGTCCCATGCCGTGCGCCGGGAGCTGTTTGGACGAAAGCTCATGTTGCGGCGATCACGTTTTTTGGACACCCTGCCCTTGGGCGGGGTGCGACGGCTGGCCCTAAAGGCCCGCACCGTCAGTCAGGCCAAGCAGCTTGATTTGTTTGGGGGAGGCTGATTACCAGATGCGTCGCCACACCAGGCGCTCGTAAGCGCGGGTGACGCGGTGGGCCGTAGGCGCGGCCACGCCCAGGTCTTTTAGCCGACAATACACGTGCAGCGGATTGAACATATGCTGCATGAAATCACGAATCTGTCGCATGGGAACACTACTCCGGAAAACGGACGGCCGGGCATAATCGTCCAGGCCGCCGCCGGGACCGCCCGGCAACCCGCAATCCATACTCCCGGCCCGGGAAACCCTCAAGTCTAAACCTGTTACTTTTTTTTGCCCAGATTTTATGATGTTACAAAAATGCAACTCCCGTTTTTCCTGGCGTCTGGCTGCCCCGAGCTGCGTGTGGCCGGAAACCGCCCTGGTCAATTGCCGCCGGCTGGCCCGCAATGTTCCCGAAGTCGGCCTCTACCTTCTGGAGCTGCACTCGTGCCTGGCCTATGGCCCAGGCGACCTGCCGCAAAAGACCTACGGTCTGACCTATCATCTCCACCTGCCCCTTGATCTGCCCTGGCGGCTTGGCGGCGACACGGTCTATGCCGTGATGGAAGGCCTGCTCGACATGACGGCCCACTTAAACCCCTGGGCCTTCGTGCTCCATCCCCCGGCCGATGCCGGGGCGCTGGCCGATTTTGTCCGGGCCTTTGCCGCCGGCGGCCGCGACCCGGCCACGTTGCTCTTGGAAAATACCGACACCGCCTCCCCGGCCGACAATCTGGCCCTGGCCCGGGAACTGGGCTGCGGCCTGTGCCTGGACCTCGGCCACATGCTGGCCATGGGCCATAAGCTGCCGACCGACGACCCCGGGCTCATAGCCAAAACGGCCATGCTCCACGTCTATTCGCCCTTTGGCTCAGAAGGCCCGCCCAAGGACCGCACCCACCTGCACCGCACGCTCACCTGCCTGTCGCCGGAAGGCCGCGACCTGCTGGCCTGGATGCTCGGCAACCTGACGCCAAGGACCCTGGTGCTGGAAATTTTTGCGCCCATTCATCTGGTGGAAAGTCTGGCCTGCATCGAGGCCATAAGCGACGCCGTCACCCCGCCGGTTGCCGGGAATGCGGCGTGATCCGGCTGCTCCTTGGCGGCACGCGCTCGGGCAAATCCGGGCATGGCGAGGCGCTTCTCGCCGCAGGTCCGCTGCCCCATCGGGTGGTGGCCACGGGCCGGGCCTGTGATTTCGCCTTCCGGGAGCGCATAAACGCCCACAAGCGGGTCCGGGACCCCCGGGTGGCCGTCATCGAGGCCGGGGCCGAGGCCATGGACGTCCTGGCCCGGGAGGCGGCAGCCGGCGGCACGGTGCTGCTCGACAGCCTGGACTTTTGGCTTTTTGCCTGTCATGGCGATACGGTAGAGGCCAACGTCGCCCTGGCCCGGGGCTTTGCCCCCTACGGCGACCCGGGCGGACCGGAACTGATCGTGGTCAGCGCCGAAACCGGCCTTGGCCCGGTGGCCGGGGATGCGGCCACGCGGCAATTTATCGACGCCCTGGGCGCGCTCAATCAGGCCGCTGCCGCCCTGGCCCATGACGTGCGGCTCATTGCCGCCGGACTGTCCGTGCAGCTCAAGGGAAACGCTCCATGAGTCCATTTCGAAAGATGTCCCAGACGGCAGGGGGGTTGATGCAGGCCATTGGTCGCGGCGACCGCTGGCTGATCCTCATAAACGCCGACCCCGACGCCCTGGCCTCGGCCATGGCCCTGCGGCGCATCATGGCCCATAAGGCAGCCGAAGTGGGCATCGCCCACGTCAACGAGGTCAAGCGGCCGGACAATCTGGCCATGATGCGGTTTCTGCGCATCCCCTCGACGCCTTTCACGCCGGGCATGTGCGCCGCCTATACCAGGTTCGCCATGGTGGATTCCCAGCCCCACCACCACCCGGCCTTTGCCGGACGACACTATTCCATCGTCATCGACCACCATCCTGTCTTGCCCGACCAGCCTTCCACGGCCGAATATACCGATATTCGCCCGGACTACGGCTCGGTCAGCACGATTATGGCCGAGTATCTGCGCGGGCTGCATATCCGCCCGGGCAAGCTCCTGGCCACGGCCCTGGTCTACGGCATCAAGGCCGATACCCAAAGCTTCGAGCGCCATTTCCTGGAAGCCGACGTGCGGGCCTTTAGCGCGCTGACCAAACACGCCGACATGACCCTGGTGCGCAAGATCATCTCCAGCGAATACCATCGCCGCTGGCTCAAGTTTTTCTCCAAGGCCTTTCGCAAGATGCGCTTTGTCGGGGCGCGCGGGCTGTTCGTCTATATGGACGCCCTGGAAAGCCCGGACATCCTGGTCATGCTGGCGGACTTTTTCACCCGCGTCCACGGCCTGTCCTGGAACATGCTGGCGGCGGTGGTCAAGGGCACGGTGGTGGTGGTCTTTCGCGGCGACGGCGTCGGACGCAACATGGGCCACATGGCGGCCAAGCTTTTTGGCGACATCGGCTCAGCCGGCGGGCACCGGGGCGCGGCCAGGGCCGAAATCGAACTGGCCAAGCTTGGCGGCAAGCCGGTGGAGGAATGGCTCTACAAGCGCCTAACCGGCCACAAGCTACCGACCAAGGAACAGTGCCCGGTGGAGTTCCCAGCCCATCCTCAAAGCGAACGCACGGCCCGGGCCGAGGCCGGACAGCAGAAATCGGCCTTGGCCACGTAGCCAAGTTCCACGTCGGCCACGTAGGCGGCGGCATAGTTGGCCCGGTCGGCGCTCCACACCCGGCGCACCGGCTGGGTGAGCGTGGCCGGCTGGCAATAACCTTCGCCGACCGGCTCCGGGGTGAGAAGCGTCATCAGTTCCGGCACGGTCGGCAACCGCCAGTCGTCGTGGCCGGCGAACTGCCCGGCATTAAGCGCCGCCACAAAGGCCGCCGCCCCCTCCCAGGACGTCGGATAGGGCGCAGCCTGGCGCACCCAGGCTAGCCCGGCCGCTTTGTCCCGGACCACCCCGTCCCCGGCGTCCTCAAGCTGCCCCGGCCAGTAGGCGGACGGCCGCCACAGGGCGTCCAGGCCGAAATCCTCCCGGGCCTCGCCCACACCCACCATCCGCGGCCCCCGGCGCGGCAGGTCCGCCCCCTCGGGTACGCAGCGGGGACACAGCGAGGCCGGGGCAATGGCGCACACCCCGTCCATGCGCCGCCGCCACCGGGCAAACGCGTCGGTAAGCGCCTCGGCCATGGTCCGGGCGTCGGCATAGCGGCCGTCAGGCCGCAGGCACAGGGAGCGTTCCAGCACCGCGTCAAATGCATCGCCAAGTTCCGGCGAACGCTCCGACGCCGCCCACTCGCCCCACTCCGGCAACCGGCCGGTCAGCATCCGAAAAAGCGTCACCCCGACGGCATAGAGATCGGACCGGGCATCGGCACTGTCCGGGTCGTCCTCCTGCTCGGGCGCGGCGTAATAGGGCGAGCCGACCTTGACGTTGGACGGACCGCCAAAGGATTCCCCGCGCACCTTGGACAGCCCGAGGTCGGTGATTTTGAGCACGTCGTCGTCGCTGACCAGCAGGTTGAAGGGCTTGACGTCCCGGTGGATGACGCCGGCATGGTGCAGCCGGGCCAGGCCGGAAAGCAGCTGGGCGGCATAGCCGATGGCCCGGGGCACGGGCAGCCGGCGGCTTTCAGCCTCGACCCGGTAGGTTTCGCCTATGACCGATCCCAGGGATTCGCCGTAAAATTCCATGACAAAGTACGGCCATGGCCCGGAGGCCTCGTAGTCAAAGACATCAACCAGATTGTGGTGGCGAAGCGAACCGAGCAGGGCTGCCTCGTCGCGAAAAAGCCGCTCCACCCGCTCCCGGCCCCACAGGGACAGAGTCAGTTCATTGGGGCGAAGCAGTTTGAGAGCCACGATCCGGCCGATGACCGGAATCCGGGCCTTGAACACCGCGCCCATGCCGCCGCGTCCGAGCACGCCGTGAATCGAGTATTTGCCAATGCTGCGCATGGGTGCTTCATCCTTGTGTGGGTGTCCCCGGGTCTGTCCGGCTGCGCCCCGGGACCAGGCCCGCTCCAGGGCGTCGCTGTCCCCGGCGGCGGTATGCGCCCCAACTCCCGAAGCCGCCCCCTAAAAAAGGGAAACGCGCCCGCCGCCGGGGCAAAGTCCCTGCGACGTGCGCGTTTTCGCAATGCTACGCTGCCAAGGCCGGGCCGGCAACTCCCGACCGGGCCGGCCGGCCCGGGTGCGGAGCCCTAGCCGCCCACCTTGAGAAGCTTCAGGTCGCCGGGCATGGCCGGAGTGCGGCTTCGCCGGGTGATCACCGGGGCATCGGGCAGGCCCTGCATGAAACGCCAGATCCGTTCCAGCGGCATATGGGAGCGCAGGTAGGCCTCGCACTTGGAAAAACTATAGTGGTGGGCAAGACTGCGCCCAAGCACGGCCACCTTCATCTTGCCGGCGCTTAAGGCCAGATTGAAGGCCTTTTCGTCCGACGTGGTCTGGCCGGCCACCCGGGTGGTGGGAAACGGCAGCACGAGCCGCATGATGCGCTGATCGAAAATGACGCAGTTGATGGTCAGGTAGCCCACGTAGGAATACTTGGGCGGCGCGTCGTGCAGATAGACGTCGGCCAGATTCTCGTGGATGAGCTTTTCCCACATCCAGCGGTGATAGACCCAGTTCTCCTCAATCGGCGGACCGACAAACATCGAACGCTCGGAAGGATAGGACAGGCGCAGGAAGCGGTTTAAAACGTGGCGTCCGGGCGGGCTGATCGGAACAAGCGGCATGACCAGCGGCACGTCGGGACGCTCGGCATGGTCGAGATAGCCGTCAATGAGGTGTTCGAGCCAGTGGGGCGTGACGAACAGGTCTTCATCAATCTTGATGATCACATCATCGAAATGGGCGGCCAATATCTCGTTTTGCACGCTGTGCACAGCCGGCACGAGACCGCGCGGCCCCCGTTCGATAAGGGTGACGTTGGAGTGGCGGGCGGTAAAACCCCGGGCCATGGCCTGATGCTCCGGGGTCGGCGCATTGGCCACCACATAAATACGCTTGAAGCGGGTAAGATCGGTGTAGCGCTCCAGGCATCTGATGCAGACGAGAAAGCAATCGAGCCTGTGCGAGGTGAGCAACACGAGAACCGGTTGAATATCGCCGCGTCGCGGTCGTAAATAGGTTAACTTGCCCATGGCCGTCCCTGGCTTTCAGGCATCCCTGCGTAAAGGTTAGAGTGGGTCTTCATCTCGCTTTTCGGCATTCTCCAACAGGAACTTTAGCCCTTTTGTAAGAAAATAATCTTCGCATTTTCAAACAGATAGCGGGACGTCCCAGACCGATCCCCGGTTACACGCCCGCGCGCGCGCCAGACAAATCCCCCAAAAAGGCCGAAAATCCCGAAAAAAGACCGGACCATGCCCGCCACTGACGCCCCATCGGCCGCCGCTCCCTTGACACGAAACCGACCCGGCGATAAGCCTGCTTGATCTTTATCGATCAGATGCGGGTCGTCTCGCTAACATAGCGGCATGTCTGCAAAAACGGATATGACGTCCCGGGTTTCGGAGGTTTGTCATGGGATATCGCGTCATTGTCGACACGCAAAAATGCATTGGCGACGGCGAATGCGTCGACGTGTGTCCGGTGGAAGTCTATGAGATGCAAGACGGCAAGGCCGTGGCCGTCAACATGGAAGAATGCCTGGGCTGCGAATCCTGCGTCGAGGTCTGCGACCAGAACGCCCTCATCGTTGAAGAAGAATAACGAAATCGATTCAAATAGTTAACCGGCAAACGGGGACAGGCGGCCAGTGTCTGCCCCCCTGCCGTCTCCGGCCCGGGCCGCCCGACCCTTTGCCGGGACACCGGCGGTCGGCAGGTCCGGGCCGCCGGAGCCCACCGATGCAGTTGGACTTTTCCCCCGCCTTTGCCCGCTATGAGGCCATCGCCGCCGAGGCCGACGCCGCCTTTGCCAAAGTCTCTGAAATGTGCCCGGACTTTGTCAGTTGCGGCGCCGGGTGCAGCGACTGCTGCCATGCCCTGTTCGACCTGACCTTTATCGAGGCGCTGTACCTCAACCACCAGTTCAACAAGGCCTTTCCCTCCGGCCCGGCCCGCGACGCCGTGATCGAACGGGCCAACAAGGCCGACCGCGACGCCGCCAAGCTCAAGCGCAAGGCCTTTCGGGCCGGCGAAGAGGGCGTCTCCACCCGGGACATCCTCGAAAGCATGTCGCGCGAGCGCATCCGCTGTCCGCTGCTGGGCGACGACGAGCGGTGCGTGCTCTACCCGTTCCGGCCCGTCACCTGCCGGCTCTACGGCGTGCCCCTGGAGATTTCCGGCGAGGCCCGCACCTGCGGCAACACCGGCTTTGCCCCGGGCGAGCGCTACCCCACGGTGAAAATCGAAAAGCTGCAGGACCGCCTCGTCGCCCTGTCCCAGGAAGTCGTCAGCGCCCTGCCCACCCGGCTGCCGCTTTTAGGCGAAATGCTCGTGCCGGTGTCCTTTGCCCTGGCCACGGATTTTGACAATGACTACCTCGGCATCCTGACCGAAGACGATATGGTCCAGATCCCCGAGGGTCCGGCCCCGCAGCCGCAACGCCAGCCCCAGATGCAGCCGCTCCAGGCCACGCTTGGCGCCAGCGCCCCGTCTTCGGACTGCGGCTCCTGCGGCCAGACCGCCGGTTCCTCGGCCTGCGCATCCTGCGGCGGCTCCACGTCCTGGGTCCTGCCCGGCCCGGACGGCGCGCCGTCTGACAAGGAGGACTGAGATGGCCCACAGCCCCGAAGAACTGGCCACGCTCAAGCGCGCCATCTACGACAAGGTCAAACCCCGTCGCCGCAAATTCATCGACAAGGTCGGCTATGACGTCTGGGACCCGTTCCAGGAACCGATGGACCCGCTGGACCTGCGCGAGGACGCCTCCCGGCGCACCAGCCAACAGCTCATCGCCGAATTTCTGGCCACCGTCCCCGGCTCGTCCGAAGAGTTTGGCAAGGGGGCCTGGGAGTTGTGCCTGGGCGTCATGACCGGCTCGGAACGCCACCGGGGCATGTACGCCTTTTGCAAATGGTACAAAGACCTGCTGGCCCGGGAAGGCATCGAAGCCGACCTTGGCCCGGCAAAATAACCCTGAGAAGGATTTTTCATGGACTACACCGCGCAGACCCCTGACGAATTCATTGACGAACTGAAAAAACGTCTGGCCGGCAATCCCGGTTGCGGCGTGACCCACTACAACCTGGGCACGGCCTATGTGGCCAAGGGCCGTCTGGTCGAGGCCGAGGCGGAATTCCTCCAGGCGGTCGAATGCTCCCCCAGTCTGGCCGAGGGCTATGTCCAGCTCGGCGGGTTGGCCATGAACAAGGGCGACCTCGACGGCTGCCTGGAATGGAACGAGAAGGCCGGCCGGGCCAGACCGCTTTTCGCCGTGCCCTTTGGCAACATCGGCTTTGTCCATCTCCAGCGCGGCGATGTGGACAAGGCAGAAAAATCCCTGCGCCGGGCGGTCAAGATCGATCCCAAATACGTCCAGGCCCTGGGCACCCTTGGCAGCGCCATGTTCATGAAGGGCGACATCGCCGCCGCCGAACACTTCAGCGTCAAGGCGCTGGAAATCGAACCCATGTTCGGCCCGGCGCTGAACAACTTGGCCCTGGTGGCCATGGAGCAGAACGACTTCGTCAAGGCCAAGGAATTCATGGATCGCGCCCGGGAGACCGGCTTCGAGCCCCATCCCGGCATGGTGCGCGAGATCGAGGAAGGTCTGGCCAAGGGCCAGTAGCAAAGAGAGAGATGCCTCCGGCGGCCGGGGGGATGATCCCCCCGGACCCCTGCACTTGGAGAAGTTTGGAAAGGGGTTCTTGGCGTTGGCCGGCAAGCTGGTCGGGCGGACGAGGTCTGGCCCCGGGGAAACCGGCGTGCGGCCCAAGCTGCATGGCTGGTTTTGGCGAATTGACAGTATCCATTGGCGTGTAGCGTCCTGACATGCCGTCGCCGCGATGGGCAGATCGCAACACGCCCTTCCTGCATCCCCGCCGGCCCGGGAACGCCTCCCCGGCCGGTACGGGTCCCAAGGACCACCCATGGTTTCACGCCGCCAATTGCTCCCGGTCATCCGCACGGCCCTGGCCGGTCCCGACCCCGGGCCGGCCCTGGCCGCCATCGGCGACATTGCCCCGGCCGTGCGCCTGGGACCGCTTTTCTCCCTGCTCCTCGACCGCGATCCGCTCATTTCCTGGCGCGCCGTCACGGCCTTTGGCGCGGCCATGGCCGAACTGGCCGAGGCGCGGCTGGAAGACGCCCGGGAGGTCTGGCGCAACCTCATGTGGCGGGCCAACGAAGAGTCCGGCAACATCGCCTGGGGCATCCCCCAATGCATGGGCGAGACCCTGGCCCGGACGCCTGTCCTGGCCGCCGACTACCACCGCATCCTTATTTCCTATGTGCAGGACCTGGACGGCGATTGCACGTTTATCGACCACGCCCCGCTGCGTCGGGGCGTCTGGTGGGCCATTGTCCGGTTGGCCGAGGCTGCTCCGGCGCTGGCCGCCCGGGCCCTGCCCGAACTGACCGGCGCCGTTGCCGACTGCGACCCCGAAGCCCGGGGGCTGGCCTGTCTGGCCCTGGCCAACCTCAAGCCCGATCCCTCGCGCACCCTGCTGGCCGCTCTGACTGCGGCCTCAGAGGACCCGGCCGCCTTTGACTTCTACAACGGCTGGCAGCTCGTCCCCACCACCGTGGCCCTGTCTGCCGCCGCCGCCCTGGCTGCCTGCCGCCGCTGCGGCTGATCCAGGGGCCAGGGTCCCCTGGAGGACCCGACGAAGCCGGGCCGCCCGGCAGGGATGCAAAAAGCCGACTGGGTCAAAACCGAATCGTTGGGGATCAGGAGCCGGATGCGCCCCCAACCCCGGGCAGCGACACCCGCACCGTGGTCGCGCCCGGCTCCGAGGCGTCGAGGGTCACGTCGCCGCCATGGGCCCGGGCAATGATCCGGGCCGAATAGGTGCCAAGCCCGGTGCCGAACGTCTTGCCGCTGGTGACGTATTTCTCGAAAAAGGTCGCCACGATCCCGGCCGGCACTTCGCCCTGGTTGCGGATGGAAAACGTCTTGGCGGCCGTGTCCAGGGCAAGGGCCACCTCCCCGTCCACCGGCGACGCCTCGGCAGCGTTTTTAATCAGGTTCTCAAACAGGTTGCCGAGCAAATTCGCGTCCCCGCGCACCAACACCCGCTCCCCGGCGGCGGCCGTGCGCCCGTCCACAAGCACGGTGAAGCCAAGCCGCTTGGGCACAAAAAGGCTCTCCAGATTGGCCCGGATGCCCCGGAGCAGGTCAAGCACGTCGCAGTCGGCCAGGGCGACCGCGTAGGTCCCCTTCTCCATCCGGGACAACGCGCCGGCCAGACGGATGGTGGCCAGCATCCGCCGGCCCGAGTTGGCCGCGTGGTGCAGGAGTTCCTGCTGTTGCCGGGTCAGATTTTTCTCTCCCTCAAGCAACTCCGGGATGCTGATGATCCCGGACAGGGGCGTGACCAGATCGTGGCGGATAATCTGTTCCACATCGTCGCGCATCCGCTCGAGCTCCTCCCTGCGTTCGATCTCTTTGCGCAGGGCCGCGTTGAGCCGCTTGATCTTCCAGGCCCACAGCCCGCCCAGAGCAGCCAGCGCCAGGACCACCCCCAGCACCTTGGCCAGATTGCCGTAGTCGGTCACGGTCTGGACATTGATGGACACGTGCCGGTTCTCGATGGCCGCCCGCTCGGCCGTGGTGATGCTGGCGATGCCTTTGTTCACAATGTCTCGCAGGCGTTCGTCATTCCCTGCGATGCCAATGCACAGGTTATTGGAATAATAGGGCAGCTGGCCGGCAATCTTGAGATTGAAAAGCCCCTGCTTTTTGATGGTGTAGGCCGCGACAATAAGCGAGCGCATGGTCATGTCCGCTTTTTTGGCGGCAACCATGCCGATGGCCTCGTCTTCGGTGGCGGTGGTGTGGATGGTCAGGTTGGGATAGTCGCGCCGCACGAGTTCTTCCATGGCCGTGCCCGAGGGAAAGGCGATGCTCTCGCCGGCGAGCTTTCCCGGATCGGAAATGAAGGGGTGCTCTTCGCGGGTAATGAAGACGTTGACGTCGCTGAAAAGCGGCCGGGAGAAGATGAGCCATTCTTCCCGTTGCGGCGTTTTATTGAGGAAGCTTAGCAGCTGGCAGCGCCCGTCCCGGGAGGCAGCCAGACTCTCGTCCCAGGAGGCGGTCGGCACCAGCTGCCAGCGCAGGCCGGTACGCTCGGCCACCAGCCGAAGCAGGTCGGCGGCAATGCCCTCGTGCGCACCCTGGGCATTGATCGACTCGAAGGGCGCCCAGTCCGGGTCCACGCACAGGGTGACCAGGCCGTGTTCCTCGACATACCGGGCCTCCGGGGGAGACAGTTCCACGGCCTGCCCCGCACCCGGGGCCAGCACCAGCGCAACCAGCCAGGCCAGGAGCGCCAGCCGGACGCCGCAAGCCCTGTGCGGCGTCCGCTGCCTTGCCCCCAGACAGGGGCAACACGTGATTTCTGTCGCCTTCCCTGTTTTCAGTTGTGCCATATCGCACGCTCCCTTACGGGCGGAAATGTTCTCCCCCGGCCAGCTTCGCCAAACACTTCACGGAAATAGACACTACGCCCCTGCGCGCCAAATCGCCACTGGAAGAAAACCGGCCGGAAACCGGGCCAGGGCGGTTCCCGGCCGCTGCCTGTAACCGGAGCCGCCCCCTCCCCGACCTCCCCGGCACAGGAGACGCAGACCGTCTCGTGCGGAGGTTCGCCTTGCTCAAAAATAAAACACTCGCCACCCTGATCATGACGGCCGTTCTGGTCCTCTCCGCCTTCCTGATCCTGTCCTGTCTGCCGGTCCGGGCCGCCGATGTGCCGACCCGGCTCGACACGCCCCCCGAAACCCTGGTGGACGGCTTCCTTCAAGGCCTCGCCGCCCGGGTCCAGTTCACCCCCCAGGAGCTCTCGGCCGTGCGCCCCATCCTCATCGAGCAGACCAGAAAACGCCAGGACATGGCCCGCGCCCGTCTGGCCGCCACCCCGGGGCTGGCCGGCCTGAGGGGGCTGCGCGACGATCTGCGTCAGATCGGCCAGGAAACCGATGCCCGGTTGGCAACCGTCCTGCCCCCGGCCAAACTGGACGCCGTCAGGGCCTATCGCGAGGAACGGCGCAAGGAGGCCAAGGCCCGCCGCCTCGCCGGCTAGAACTGCGCTCACAACAACACATCATTGCAGATTGTTGCCGCGCCGAACAAGAACACGGCTTTTCCCGAACGTGAGCCCCGGCCTGGCGCGGCCGGGCGCGAAGCGAAAGATGCGGGGCACTGCCCCGCGCCCCGCCGGGGATGCTCCCCCCGCACCGCCCGACGGGGTCGGGTCCAAGGAAAGGGCGCTCCCGCCCTGATGGTTGAGACGAAGTTCCCCCTCCCAAACGTCCGGCTCCGGAACAGGCGTTGTGCCTGCTTCGGGGCCGGATTGTTTTGGCGGCCTCAGCTCCCCGGGCACGTCCTGGCCGGGCCGAGCGACAGGCGAGACCAGGCCAGTGCCGGGTCGGGTCGGGTCGACCTCTCCACCCAAGGCCAACAGCCAAATAAACTTTACCTATTAATTTAGCATTGTTGCATAGAATAGGCCCAATTCTTTCCGCCTTTTTTGCAATTCTGGCTTGACCATAAGACAAAATGGATTAGATTTGTCCCATATCGCTTGTCGAACATTTCTGTGCCTAAACCCTACGGAGGATGCACATGCAGACCCAGCACGACCTGTCCGGCCTTGTCATCGATTGGGACATGACCCCGGAAGACGCCGTGACGCTGTACCTGGAGTGGGGCAACAACTCCTGGCACGCCCAACATAAGCCCGTCACCTCGAAGAACGATTTTTCCACCTATTTCGTGGTCAACACCTGGACCGGGACGCCGCAGTTGTCCCTGGTGCGCCGCAACTCCGAGGACTGCGTGGAAGTTGCCGCCTTTGAAATCCCCGAGGATCTGGCCAAGGATTTCATGGCAGAAACCGGGTTTAACAAGGGCGTTTACGCCCCCAGCGGCGCCATCAAGCAATGGCTGCAAAACAAGTATTTCAACTAGGGCACTGACGCACCCAAACACATCTCCTGCATAACCCCCGCACCATACCTCCACGCTCCATGACGCGTCCCCGGCGGATAGGCCCCGGGGACGCGTCCTTCTTTTGTCGCCCTGGCATCGCATTCCCAGAGGCAGGCTGCATCGTATGGCGCGCGGTTGCCACGCGCCAACCGCAGCAAAACCGGCTGTAGCGCCGCAACCCCCAGCCCCTCCCGGACACGCCCACGCCTCCAGTCCATCGAGCGTTGCCGCACCCCCCGTACACCAACGCCCCCACCCCGGACGCCTCCCTTGTCCCGGGCCGCCAAAACTGCCACTATCCCTGCCATGCTGCTCGCCGCCATCGCCGACATCCACGGCAACCTCGAAGCCCTGACCGCCGTTTTGGCCGACTGCAAGGCCTGCCAAGCCGACCTTGTGGTCAGCCTGGGCGACAATATCGGCTATGGGCCGGACCCGCAGGCCGTGCTTGCAGTGCTCGCCAAGCGGAACATCGCCAGCGTGCGCGGCAACCATGAATGGGCCGCGGTGGACCCGTCGCGCCGGGGGACCTTTAACCCCCAGGCCCTGGAGGCGCTCCTGCGCACCCGGGAACTGCTTGGCCCCCACGATCTGGCCCGCATCGCCAATTACCCGACCTCGCTGGTGGCGGCCGGCTGCCGGCTGGTCCACGGCCTGCCGCCCAACGACACCACCGCCTATCTTTTCGAGGCCGGCGAAACGACCCTGCGCCGGGCCTTTCTGCGTACCCCGGAGCCGGTGTCCCTGGTCGGCCACACCCACATGCTCGAAGGGGCGACGCTCCGCGGACGCGAGGTGGACCGCTTCGAGCTGGACATCGGCGACAATCCCCTGGACCCGGCCGCCCGCCACATCGTCAACGTCGGGGCCGTCGGCCAGCCCCGGGACGGCGACAACCGAGCCAAGTACGGCCTTTTCGACACCAAGACCCACGTCCTGACCATCCGGGCCGTCCCCTACGACATCGAGGCCGTGATCCGCAAAATGGCCGCACGCGGCCTGCCCATGCGCTACGCCGAGCGACTGCGCTAGGGGGAGGTGAGAGGGAGGTGGATGAGAGAGGGAAGAGGGCCTCCGGCGGCCAAAGGGCTGAGCCCTTTGGAATCCCACCTGGGGGGCGTTTTATTTGACTGGGTGCGTTGTCTCGTCGGCGGGCGGCAGTGAAGCGGGAAGAGACGGGAAGATACCTCCGGGGCCGGGGAGGCGGTTCGCCCCCCGGACCCCGGCACAGGGAATACGTTTGTGCGCCCTGGCCCAGCGCCGGCGCGCCTGGACCGTCGGCCTACTCCACGCCCATGCGGGCGTAATAGCCCCGGCCGTTGCGCTCGATCATGACCAGGATGGTCCGGTTTAAGCGATTGACGTAGACGGCCCGGATGAATTCGGCCTGGGACGTGAGCTTTTCCCCGCCGATCTGGACCAGCACGTCGCCGGGCTTGAGCCCCAGCCGGGCGGCAGGAGAGCCCGGCGTCACCGCCGACACCGCCACGCCGCGACCAAAACCGACCGTAAGCCCCCAGCGCGACGCCGCCAGGGCGGCAGCCTCGCGCTCGCCAAAAGCAGCCGGCGCAACAGCGATCTTCAGTTCCTTTTCGCCCCGCCGCACCGTCAGCGTCAGGTTTTCGCCCACCGTGGACGTGGCCAGCGCCCCCCGGAACTGGTCCTTGTCGTCCAGCTCCGTCCCGCCAACCGCCGTCACCAGATCGCCCGGCCGCAGCCCGGCCTTTTCGGCCGGCGTCCCCGGGGCCACCTCGGTCACCAGCATCCCGCGGGGGCGATTCAAGCCGAAATAGCGCGCCGCCCGGACATCCACGTCCTGGCCCGTGACCCCGAGCCAGGCCGGCGTCACCCGGCCGCCGTGCATCAGTTCGGCCACCACCCGCCGGGCCTTGTTGATGGGGATGGCAAAGCCGATGCCCTCGGCCCCGGCCTGGATGGCCATGTTGATGCCGATGACCTGCCCGGCCAGATTGACCAGCGGCCCGCCGCTGTTGCCGGGATTGATCGCCGCGTCGGTCTGGATCAGATCGGCATAGGCCCCGCCCTCGTGCTTGAGCGACCGGCCGACGGCCGAAATGACCCCGGTGGTGACGGTGTGGGTGTAGCCAAAGGGATTGCCGATGGCGATGGCCGTTTCGCCGATCATGATGTCGGCCGAGTCGCCCATGGCCGCCTGGGGCAGGTCGCCGCCGCCGGACAGACGCAGCACGGCCACGTCGAAATCCGGATCCGCGCCGACCAGGGAGGCTTCAAGGACGCGCCCGTCCTGCAGCCGGGCCTTGATCGACGTGCCGCCGGCAATGACGTGGGCATTGGTCAACACCAGCCCGGCCTTGCCGTCGATGATGACCCCGGAGCCCAGGCTCTCCTGGGTCTGCTGCCGGGGAGCAGGGCCGTCCTGGCCGAGAAACTGCCGGAACAGCTCGTCGTCGAAAAAAGGCCCCCGGCTGCCCCGGCGCTCCACGGTCCTGGCCGAGGTGATGTTGACCACGGCCGGGCCCACGGCCGCCACCGCCGCAACCACCGGGGTCTGGCGCAGTTCCCGGCCGGTGGGAGCCGCGGCCGCTGGACCGGACGCAGCAAGAAAAAGGGAAATCACCAGAAAGAAGCAGACAAAAAGGCGTATCGCCCACAGGGCAATGCGACCCATGGCAGGCCTCCGCAGCGGTAGTGAGGGTTTTTTTGCGTCAACTAATGGGAATGCGGCGGCACAGGCGCTCGGGCAGGATCTTGGGCAGACGCACCTCCAGCAGGCCGTCCTTCATGACCGCCGCAATCTCGGTGCGGGCCACGCCCTTGGGCAGCAGGAAGCTGCGGGCAAAAGGCCCGTAGGAACGCTCCAGCACCTGATACACCCCGCCCCGGGCGTCTTTTTCAAAACGCCGGTGGCCCTGGATGATCAGTTCCCGGCCCCGGATTTCCACGGCCACATCCTCCCGGGCCACGCCGGCCAGTTCCAGGGTCACCCGAAACTCGTCGGCCGTTTCCACCACATCCGCCGCCGGCTGCCAGGCAAAGGCGCATTCCCTGGCTCCGGCTGCGGCCTCGTCCATCATCCGACCGGCCTCATTGCCGATTTCGGCCAGGGCCATCCACGGCGTCAAGTGCAGTTTGCCCATTGCGGCTCCCCGCCCGAGCATGGCGCTTCGGGCTTTGACGTTATTTTGCGGCGTCGTCTTTGACCGAGCGTTTGCCGGCGTCCCAGTCGGCGCGGGCCACGGCCTCTTCCACCAGCATGATGGGAATATCGTCGCGCACCGGGTAGACCACGGCGCAGGGCGGACAGGCCAGTCCGGCCTCGGCATCGACAACAGTCAGCGCGCCCTTGCATTTGGGGCAGGCCAGGATGGTCAGCAGATCAGGATGAATGCTCACGAACGGTCTCCTTTGGCGAGAGTGTGTTCTGGTAATAGCCAAATCGGACGGCAGGCGCAATGGAGGTTCACAAGTTGGCCGGGGCGGGCTAGGGTCGGGCATGGCGTTTATTGATCTGCACACCCACACCACGGCCTCGGACGGAACCCTTGCTCCCAAGGAACTGGTGGACCGGGCCGCCGGCCTTGGCCTGGTCGCCGTGGCCATCACCGACCACGACACCCTGGCCGGGCTGCCCGAAGCCCGGGCCGCCGGGGAAAAGCATGGCCTGGACGTGGTGGCCGGGGTGGAACTGTCCGTGGCCGACGACCGGGGCAGCATCCACCTGGTCGGGCTTTTTTTACCGGACAGCCCCGGCCGTCTGGCCGAACGCCTGGACTGGCTGCGGGAGCGCCGCCACGACCGCAACCACCGCATTCTGGAAAAACTCAAGGCCCTGGGCGTCTCGCTCGATTACGCCTCCGTCACGGCCCTGGCCCAGGGGGCGGTCGGCCGGCCGCATATCGCCCAGGCCCTTTTGGCCCAGGGCGTGGTGTCGAGCTTCAAGGAAGCCTTTACCCGCTTTCTGGGGGCCTATGGCAAGGCCTATGTGCCCAAGGACAAGCTGACGCTGACACATGCCATTGGGTTGCTCCATGCCGAAGGCGGTCTGGCTGTTCTGGCCCATCCCTATCTCCTGGGCCTGTCCGGCCCGGCCCTGGCCGAAACCGTGGCCCGCTACCGCGACGCCGGCCTGGACGCCATCGAGGCCTTTTATACCGAACATTCCCAGTACCAGACGCTCGAGTATCTGGCCCTGGCCCGCAAACTCGGGCTGGCCGTGTCGGGCGGATCGGACTTTCACGGCGCTGCCAAACCCGGGGTGGAGCTGGGCCGGGGCCGGGGCAGCCTTCGGGTGGACATCGCCACCCTGGACATCCTGCGCGCCCGCCGCGCCCGGCTGTTGGCCACCGGATCGTCTTTGGCGCAAAAAGAACTTGACCCCGGGCTAAACCCGGAATAAAGAACTCCTCTTCCCTATCGGAGGTCATCCCTATGTACGCAATCGTTTTGGCTGGCGGCAAGCAATACAAGGTCCAGGAAGGGGCCACCATCACCGTGGACCTCGTTGCGGCCGATGCCGGCTCGGAATACGTGCTGGACAAGGTGCTCATGGTCGGCGGAACCGACGTCAAAGTCGGCGCACCCTATCTTTCCGGCGCGGCCGTCACCTGTGAGGTGGCGGGTCATGTCAAGGGCAAGAAGATCGTGGTCTTCCACAAACGCCGCCGCAAGGATTCCCACAAGAAGCAGGGTCATCGCCAAGGCTATACCCAGCTGACCGTGAAGTCCATCCAGGTCTAGTTTCATCTTTTGAAGGAGTCGCGAGATGGCACATAAAAAAGCAGGCGGCAGCTCCAGAAACGGCCGCGACAGCGCCGGCCAACGGCGTGGCGTCAAGCGTTTCGGCGGTCAGAAGGTTCTGGCCGGCAACATCCTGGTGCGCCAGCTCGGCACCAAGTTCCACCCCGGCGACGGCGTGGGCATGGGCCGCGACTACACCTTGTTCGCCCTGGTGGACGGCGTGGTGAAGTTCGAAAAGTATTCGCGCAACAACAAGGTCAAGACCCGCATCCACGTGCTGCCGGTCGAGGCCGCTGCGGCCGCCGCCTAAATAGCGACGATCCGGCGAAGGTATTTCGGGCGGAAGGCTTTGGCCTTTCGCCCTTTTCGTCGTGGCGCATACGTGACTCCCGTGGAGGTAAGAGATGAAAACCAGAGAAGAGGCCATTGAGGCATGGAACACTTGGGCTGGAAGATATAAAGACATTGATGCAGACGATTTTTGCTCGGTTAATCCCTGCAACTACTGCGGGAAAGTGATTGACTCGACCGGGAACTACCTCCCCCCACCAATTCAAGAAATGGTCGGCTTCACACAAATGCATTTAAATGGGGCAATCATCGTTCCGTGGCCAAAACTAGACAAACTTCAGTCAAATATTTCTAACACTCTCTTGGGTACGGATGGGATTACCCAGACATTTTCGCTCAGGTCCAGATGGTGTGCTTTATTTCGAGACGTCACGGACTATAGAGAGAAAATTCGAACACTAATTACAAACAATGACAGGGAAAATAAATTATTGAATAACACACTCCATGAGTGGAACAATTACCTTACTGCTCATGGATTTGCACCTTTTCTCGAAAACGATCTTAGAGGCATTAATCTTTCCGGCCTACGCTTCGGTGGAAAGAAGTACGGGGGGTGTCACCTCCGTAAAGTTGACTTAAGTTTTTCTGAGTTAACAGCATCAGACTTAACCGGCGCAAACCTTTATGGTGCGAAGTTTGTTGGAGCCTGCGCCTTCTCGACTTCTTTCAACTACAGCATATGCGAACGAACTGACTTCACATACAGCAATATTCCTCGATCTAAGTTTAACGGATGCATCCTCAATTTCACTAATTTCGACTATTGCAATTGCTCAGGATCGACATTCAACGGATCAGAACTTGTCAACTCTTCTTTTAAATCCACTCATGCGCAGAACTCAACATTCTGCGAACTTGAGGAGATAGAAGCAGGAATTACTAGCAGAAAAAGAACAAATCTTGCAAATTTACAATTTGACCAAAACACAGTTTTTACAGATTGTAATTTCGACAGACACTCACTACAAACAAACAAAGATATACAAAAATATCTAGAAAAATCTACCGTTCAAGGCAGTCTACTTTCAAGACTAATCGAATCAGCAGAAGTGAAGCCTGGGTTCTTCGGGCTTCGTGTGGACTTAAAAAAGCTTTTTAGAAAGTAACCTTAAATAAACAGCTAGATAGTTCTCATTTTTCATAGTTATTAAGAGATCGACACTTTTCGTAATCCTTTTTAACTGTCAAGAGACTACTGGTCCTACGACACCACGCATGACCGTTACTGCCCTTGATGGGCATACACCAAGACTGATATCTGCCATCTGTTAATG